>CBIHQF010000196.1:0-7088 GCA_966211665.1 uncultured Pseudomonas sp.
CGCGATGAAGCCGGCGCGGTGCTCGGCGTGCTGGTGGTCAAACTCGAGCTGGAAGAGTTGCAGAAGGAATGGGCCAGCCAGAGCGGCGTCTTGCTGGTGGCCGACAGCTACTCGGTGGTGATCCTCAGCAACCGTCCGGAATGGCGTTTCCGTGCCCTGGAGGCGTTGAGCGAACAGGCCCGCGCCGAACTGGTGGAGGTGCGCAAATATGCCGAGCAGGCGTTGCAACCGTTGCCCAGCCAGCTGTTGCGGCAGATCGACGGCGATGCGCAGTGGCGCCGGGTCAGCGGCCCGAGTGGCGAGCGCGATTACCTGTGGCAGCGCATGTCGTTGGCCGAAGAAGGCTGGACCCTGTACCTGTTGCAGGAGCCGAAAGTCCTGGCCGATAGCGTACGCAGCTACCGCCTGGCCGCCGCCGGGGTGTGGATGACCCTGGCGTTCCTGCTGCTGTTCCTCGCGCAGAAGCGCAAGAACCAGCGCTTGCAGGCGGGTATCCGCGAGCGCCTGGAGCGCGAGGTGACGCTGCGCACCGCGGAGCTGCGCGAAGCCCAGGAAGGCCTGGTGCATGCGGCGAAAATGGCGGCCCTGGGGCAGATGTCGGCGGCCATGGCCCATGAAATCAACCAGCCGCTGACCGCCATGCAAATGCAGTTGGGCAGCCTGCGCCTGTTGCTCGACAGTGGCCGCCAGGACGATGTACGCGAAGGTCTGAAGCGTATCGACAGCTTACTGCAACGCATGGCCGGGTTGACCGGCCACCTGAAAACCTTCGCCCGCAAGAGCCCGGCGGGTTTGAGCGAGCGCCTGTCGCTGAGCGATGTGCTGGCGCAGGCGTTGCAATTGCTGGAGTTGCGAATCCGCAACGAACGTGTCGAGTTATACAGCGAGCTTGACGCGAACATCATGGTATTGGGCGATGCCATCCGCCTCGAACAGGTCTTGCTCAACCTGCTGCACAATGCCCTGGATGCCATGACCGGGGCAGCAACGCGGCGCCTGCGCATTCGCCTCCATCGCGAGGGCGAGCACTGCCTGTTGAGCGTGGCCGACAGTGGCGGCGGCATTGCCGAGCAGGATCTGCCGCATATTTTCGAGCCCTTCTACACCACCAAGCCGGTAGGCGCTGGCCTGGGCCTGGGCCTGGCGGTGTCCTACGGCATCGTCCGCGAACTGGGTGGCAGCCTGGAGGCCAGCAATGGCGAGCAGGGCGCTGTATTTACCCTGCGCCTGCCGGCAGCACCCTGATTTGTCTCTGCGGTTGCGCCTGCTGACGGCCTGTCGGGTTACGCGGCATTCGAATCACGCGGTGGTCGGTAATCCCTTGGGCGCCGCTAACCCGACCTACGGTCTGCGTCGAATTCACAAAATTCGGTGGGTTAGCGGCGCAGAACAGCAGATGTAAAAACAACAACGCTCCTCGAGCACCACCTAACCCACCACTGGCGACACCGCGTTAGCAGAACTTGGTGGGTTACGCGCCGCGCCGGCTGTCGAGCGGCCGGTTAAGCTGCATTCCGGCGGCAGCGGCTTCTGTTCCACCTGTTGCAGCAACCATTGGCAAAACGACTCGGCGTGCTGGTGCCGCGGTCGGCTGCGCACCACATAGCGATAGCCGCTGCGCTGGAAGCCGAAGGGCGCCAACAGGCGACCGGCGCGCACCTCGTCGGCGACCAGATGCCAGGGCGTTACGCAAACCCCCAGGCCGCCAAGCGCGGCTTCCAGGTTGAAGTAGTAGTGCTCGAACTCGGCGCCCGTGGCCTCCAGCGCCGGCATCCCGACCGACTCGCACCACATCGCCCAGGCATTGCGCCGGGTTTTCGTGCGCAGCAGCGGCAGGCCCGCCAAATCCTGAGTGCTGCCGAGTTGCAGCGTGGCGGCCAGAGCAGGGGCGAGCACCGGGCCGAGGTATTCGGCGAAGAGTTCCCGGGTCGGCGTCTGCACCGCCTGCGCTTGCACATCGATCACCACGTCATAGCGCTCCTCCGAGGGCTGCGCTTGCGGTTTGCTGGTGCTCAAACGCACCTCGATACCCGGGTGCAGCGCGTTGAAGCGATACAGCCGGGGGATCAGCCAACGCATGCTGAAGCTGCCCAGGCAGTAGACATCCAAGGTGCCCTGCGCTTGCTCGGTGACCGCGCGCAGGCTGCTTTCCATCTGGTCGAACGCCGCCGACAAGCCGGGCAACAGCGCACGGCCGTGACGAGTCAGCAGCGGCTTGTTTTTCGACCCCTCGAACAGGCTCAGCCCCAGGCTGGTTTCCAGCTGACGTACTTGCCGGCTGATCGCGCCCGGGGTCACCGAAAGTTCATCGGCGGCCGCGGTCATGCGGCCGAGGCGGGCGGCGGCTTCGAAGGCGCGCAAGGCGTTCAGTGAGGGCAGATGACGTTTCATTATGTGAGTTTAGATCACATAGCGAAGCCGAGAAAATCGCTTTTCTGCAGTTCCGATTTATCGAAATCTCTCGCTCGTTGGGCGCTCGACAACTCCCGGTAGGCCGTGACCGGCCTCAACGCGAATTCATGAGAGGAAAAATCAAATGCCGTTTGTGCGGACCTATGTGCATAAAAATACCAGCCAGAACCAACGCGAACGGATTGTCGAAGGCATCCATCGCGCCTTGGTCGACAGCATCGGCATGCCGGAAGCGGAGTTGTTCAACCTGGTGGCGGAGTACGCTTCGGAGCAATTTTTCTATGACCGGAGCTTCAACGACATCGCCCGCTCGGAGTGCTTGGTGGTGGTGGAAATCACCCTGCGCCGTGGCCGTAGCGACGCGATGAAGCGCGACCTTTATGCGGCGATTGCGCGGAATCTGGAGCGCGAATGCGCGATGTCCAGCCGGGATATTTTTATTTTCATGCATGAGAACGACTACTCCGACTGGTCCGTGGGCAACGGTGTTTTTGCCATGGCGCTGGTTCAGCAGGTCGGTAACGGCGGCAAATAACGCTGGTCGGTTCATTCCCCTGCGGGACACTCCACCTGCGGCGATGCAAACCCGCGATGACCAGTCAAAGTTCGCAATCGAGGACTGGTTCTCTTAGGAGACGCGTCGACACCTCCGGCTTTGCGCATGCAAAGGCAATGCTAGAGAATTCTGCCGACGTCGCTACACTGCGGCGTTCAAGCAGGAGGTGTTATGACGGGTCAAGTGATAGTGGTCGATGACGAGCAGGCGATCCGCGAGGCGGTGCAGCAGTGGCTCGAGCTCTCCGGATTGCGCGTGCAAAGCTGTGCCAACGCGGCCCAGGCGCTGGCGTTGGTCGACCGCGATTTTGCCGGGATCGTCGTCAGCGATGTGCGCATGCCCGGCACCGATGGCCTGCAACTGCTCGACTCGTTGCTCGAGCTGGACCGCGACCTGCCGGTGATTCTGGTGACCGGCCACGGCGACGTGCCGATGGCGGTGCAGGCGTTGCGTAACGGCGCCTACGATTTCATCGAAAAGCCCTTCACCCCCGAGCGCCTGCTCGACAGCGTGCGCCGCGCCCTGGATAAACGCCGCCTGGTCTGCGAGAACCGCCAGCTGCGCCAGCAGTTCGCCCGCAAGGACCATATCGAGGCGCAATTGCTCGGCGTGTCGCGGCCGATGGAAAACCTGCGCCGGCAGATCCTCGAACTGGCCGGCACCTCGGTGAACATCCTGCTGCGCGGCGACACCGGCAGCGGCAAGGAGCGGGTCGCCCGCTGCCTGCACGATTTCAGCGCGCGCGCCGACAAGCCCTTCGTCGCGCTCAACTGCGCGGCGATCCCCGAGCAGTTGTTCGAAAGCGAGTTGTTCGGCCATGAAAGCGGTGCCTTCACCGGCGCCCAGGGCAAACGCATCGGCCGCATCGAACATGCCGACGGCGGCACCCTGTTTCTCGACGAGGTGGAAAGCCTGCCGCTGGCGCAGCAGGTCAAACTGCTGCGCGTGTTGCAGGAGCGGACCCTGGAGCGTCTCGGCTCCAACCGCAGCATCCAGGTCGACCTGCGGGTGATCAGCGCGGTCAAGCCGGACCTGCTCGACGAGGTGAAAGCCGGGCGCTTTCGCGAGGATTTGTATTACCGCTTGAACGTCGCCAGCCTGCGCATCCCGCCGTTGCGCGAGCGCCGCGACGATATTCCGCTGTTGTTCGAGCACTTCGCCCGCCAGGCCGCCCAGCGCAACGGCCGCGATATCTCGCCGTTGCCGACCAGCGAGTTGGCGCGCCTGCTCGACCACGATTGGCCGGGCAACGTGCGCGAGTTGATCAACGCCGCCGAGCGCCACGCCCTGGGGCTGAGCACGCCGACGGACAGCGGCGCCGTATTACCTGCGCAGTCCCTGGCCGAGCAGATGGAAGCGTTCGAGGCGCAATGCCTGCACCGCGCCCTGCAGCAGTGCCAGGGCAATATCGCCGAGGTCATGAACCTGCTGCAGCTGCCGCGGCGCACCCTCAACGAAAAAATGCAGCGCCACGGTCTGCAACGCAACAGCTACCGCCCGGCCGGCAGCTGCGACGAGGAATAGGCGCAACGCCCGTTCGAGTTGCTCGCCGCGGTTGTAGCTCGGATTGCGTCCTCGCTACGAGACGCGCTTTTGGGTGGACATAGCGAAGCTTTGTCCACCACTGGCACCCGGATGGCGGACAAGCCTTCGGCATGTCAGCCCTACGATTCGCAAACTCGCAGCACTCACCGTAGCCCGGATAAGCCTTGGCGCAATCCGGGAGTCTATGATGACCGTAAGATCCCTGCCGGATTGCATCCGGGCTACCGAGACGGTGGATGGCGCCAACCGTTCTGTGAATCGGCAGATTTCCGCTTATGCGATTTTATGCATAGGCGAACTTCCGCCTGTTGCTCGCCGTAAAGCAGGGTTGAACCGCTCTAGAACGGGCTTTTCTGCGTTTGGCACGGCATCTGCTATGGAACGCTCAGCTATAGGCTTTCCAGCCGCAATGCTGGAACACAGCGTCTACAGTGAAAAAACCTCTGCAATAACAACAACGACGGAGATTTATCCATGCGACTGACCAAACGAATCAGCCTGCTCGCCGCCGCAGCGGCCTTTACTGCCAGCACCGCGGCGATTGCCGCGCCGACCTTCATCAATATCCTCACCGGTGGCACCAGCGGTGTGTACTATCCGATCGGCGTCGGCCTGTCGCAGCTCTACAGCAACGGCATCGAAGGCTCGAAGACCTCGGTGCAAGCGACCAAAGCCTCGGTGGAAAACCTCAACCTGCTGCAATCCGGTCGTGGCGAACTGGCCCTGGCGCTGGGCGACTCGGTCGCCGATGCCTGGAACGGCGTGGAAGACGCCGGTTTCAAGGCGCCGCTGAAAAAGATCCGGGCCATCGCCGGCACCTACCCGAACTACATCCAGATCGTCGCCAACAAGGAAGCCGGCATCACCACCCTGGCCGACCTCAAGGGCAAGCGCATCTCCGTGGGTGCGCCCAAGTCCGGCACCGAGCTGAATGCCCGCGCCATCTTCAAGGCCGCCGGCCTCAGCTATGAGGACATGGCCAAGGTGGAATTCCTGCCATACGCCGAGTCGGTCGAGCTGATCAAGAACCGTCAGCTGGACGCCACCCTGCAATCCTCTGGCCTGGGCATGGCGGCGATTCGCGATCTGGCGGCGACTTTGCCGATCAACTTCGTCGCGATCCCGGCCGATGTCGTCGCGGCGATCGGTAACGCCGCTTATCAGCCAGCCACCATCCCAGGTGGTACCTATGACGGCCAAGATGCCGACGTGGCGACTGTGGCGGTTAAAAACATTCTGGTCAGCCACGAGGGCGTGTCCGACGAAACCGCCTACCAGATGACCAAGCTGATGTTCGACAACCTCGACCGCCTGGGCAACGCCCATTCCGCGGCCAAGGACATCAAGCTCGACGGCGCGGCGAAGGACCTGCCAATCCCGCTGCATCCGGGTGCCGAGCGTTTCTACAAGGAAGTCGGCGCGCTCTAAGGCTGCTGAAGGGGTAGGTCGGGCCGCGCCCAACCTACCCGCTTCCGCGCCATACCCAGCGCCATACGAGTAGAGCTGCGAATAAAACCGGCGTGTCCTGCGCGGCAGGTTTTGTTGGCGACTCTGGTTCATCTCCACCTGACTTCTCTTTTTGTAGCAACGAGGGCATTTGCTCCATGAGCGACCATAATCAAGGTCTCGCAGCCAGCCCCGGCGATTGGCCGAAAGCGCTGTTTTATGTCGCGCTGCTGTTTTCCTGCTTCCAGATCATCACCGCGGCCTTTCACCCGGTGTCCAGCCAGATCCTGCGTGCGGTGCATGTCGGTTTCTTGTTGCTGGTGGTGTTTCTCTGTTTTCCGGTGCGCGGCAAGGGGCAGCCTTGGCAGCCCATGGCTTGGTTGCTGGGCCTGGCCGGTATGGCCACGGCCATCTACCAGTGGTATTTCGAAGCCGACCTGATCCAGCGTTCCGGCGATCTGACCAGCAGCGACATGGTCGTCGGTCTGGTGCTGATCGCACTGGTGTTCGAGGCGGCCCGGCGGGTCATGGGGATCGCCTTGCCGCTCATTTGCGCGCTATTTCTGGTGTATGGCTTGTTCGGCCAGTATTTGCCGGGCGACCTGATGCACCGCGGTTATGCCATCGACCAGATCGTCAACCAGCTGGCTTTCGGTACTGAAGGTTTTTACGGCACGCCGACCTATGTCTCGGCCACCTATATCTTCCTGTTCATCCTGTTCGGCGCCTTTCTCGAGCAAGCCGGGATGATCAAGTTGTTCACCGATTTCGCCATGGGCCTGTTCGGCCACAAACTCGGTGGCCCGGCCAAGGTCTCGGTGGTGTCCTCGGCGTTGATGGGCACCATCACCGGCTCTGGCGTGGCCAACGTGGTCACCACCGGCCAGTTCACCATTCCGCTGATGAAGCGTTTCGGCTACAAGCCGGCGTTCGCCGGTGGCGTGGAAGCCACCTCGAGCATGGGCAGCCAGATCATGCCGCCGATCATGGGCGCGGTAGCCTTCATCATGGCCGAAACCATCAATGTGCCTTTCTTCGAAGTGGCCAAGGCGGCACTGGTACCGGCGTTGCTGTATTTCGGTTCGGTGTTCTGGATGGTTCACCTGGAAGCCAAGCGCGCCAACCTGTG
>CBIHQF010000197.1:0-7082 GCA_966211665.1 uncultured Pseudomonas sp.
CACGGCGTTGTTGAACAGCACGTCGAGACGGCCGAAGGTTGTCATCGCCGCCTCGACCATCTGGGCCAGATCCTCCTCGCGGCCCACATCGACCTTCATCCCTATCGCCTTGCCCCCCGCCTGGGAGATGTCTTCGGCGACGCGCTCGGCCGCGTTGGCGTAGAGGTCGGTCACCACGACCTGAGCGCCCTGCTTCGCGAACATCTGAGCGCATGCGCGGCCGATGCCGCTGCCTGCGCCGGTAATCAGCGCCACTTTGTTTTCCAGTCGATTGCTCATCACCAACGTCTCTCTTCTTTATTCATCTAGGCCACCCGTGACTCCAACGGCGGCAGCGATCGCCTGCCCCGCTTTCAGCGACGGCCACGGCACTCGCCCCGCGGTGTGTTCAGCGCGTCTGGCCGCCGGCTATGGTTTGTGGATTGGCTTCGCGCTCGGCGATCGGTTTGTCGCGATAGCGCGTCGGGCCGTTGCCGAACATGCCGTACTGGCTGCGGGTGAAGTCGTACAGCGAATAGGCGTCCTGCTGAGGATTGTTGGGAATGCCGTAGGCCTGGATGTTGTATTGGGAGCCGGCCCGGAACATTTCGCCGCTGTCGTCCCACGCGTCGTAAACCGCTGCGCCAAAGGTGTCCTCGTCGATGTAGTAGCGGCGTTTGCTCTGCGCGTGGCGAACGCCCTCCTTGCGGGTTGCCTCGACCACCCAGACGCGGTGCAGCTCCCAGCGCTCGCAGTCAGGATTGATGTGGTTGGGCATCAGTTTGGTATCCATGTCGCAGCCCCACTTCAACTTGTAATTGCTGTAGGGAATGAACATTTCCTTCTTGCCGACCAGCTTCCAGTCGAAGCGATCCATCTTTCCCGAAAACAGGAAAATCTCGTCATAGAACGCCACGCCGCCAAAGGCCGAGTTGGGCGTGTCGTAATTGAATTCGGGCGCCTGACGGACTCGGCGCTGGCCGGTGGTGTAGCTCCAGGCGTAGCGCGAACTTTTCACCGGATCGAGGTAATCCCAGTACCCCGATGCCTGCCCGGCGGTACGGGCTGGCGCAACGACGCGCGACCATATGCGCTGCGCCATCGCCGGGTCACGACCGTCCACGCCAATCTGGTAATACGGTTTTTCACCGGTGGATTGATTGGTGTTAGTCAGCGTGGCGTGGCCCTGGTTGACGACATAGGCGCTGTGGTTCCAATCCCAACCGTTGACCCCCTGATAGTTGAGGATGTAGTTCCACATCACCTGCTCACCGCTTTCGGGCAGCGGAAAAGGCAAGCCACCCCGACAGTCTTCGGTGATCGAAAGGCCATCGTTGATGGTTTTGCATTCCGGGCTCTTCGCATTGCGCTCGGTGGCCGCCAGAAATGCCTCCGGGAATGCCGCGGTGCGGTGCGTCGGGTAGATGTCCATGTAATAGGTGTCGGGATACTGCTTGAGCAACTTCATTTGCCCCGATGAAAGCTGCTCGGCATATTCATCGGCGTTGGCTGCCGTTACCCGAAGCCGGGGCTTCTCGCCCTCGAACGGATTCGGCCATTGACCATCGCCGGGCTTCAGGCCTGCCGGTACTTTCAGGCCGCCGTCATAGGGCGGGATGGTGCCCGCTTCGTTGCCTGCGGCTATCGCACCGAATCGGGTCAGCTCATTGCCAAGGTCAGCGGGCGTATAAGGCGCTGCGAATGCTGACGCTGCGCTCATGGCGGCCAGCAACCCGGTCACAGATCGGTTGAAGAACATGTATACCTCCAGTCATCGTTGTTTTTGTCATCGCCTGGAAAGCGCGCCTGCTCGTCGAGCAAAGTCTCGGCAATGCCGGAAAAGCGCGCAGATTCGCGGCGGGCCTGCATGCAGGCCGACGCGTGGTGATCTATTCAGAATGCCGTGCTGAATGTGAGCGATAGCCAGTTACGGTCGGACAGGCCGATGTCGCCGCTGCCGCCGACGACGGTCTCGCCGACGCCGGCGATATCGTCGTAGTTGCGCTGGCTGCCATAGCCGATGTAAGCCAGGGTGAAGTCGTAGCGCTCGTCGAACAGCGCCTTCACGCCGACCTTGTAGGTGTAGCGGCCTTCGTTGCCGCCACCTATCGCGGCGTTGCCGGAGATGCCGTAATCCACGCTCATGGGCATGGACAGGTTCCAGCCGGGGAACACGCCCAGCCACTGCGGCGTGACGCTGAGCGCCGCGCCGACATAGTTGCGCGTGGCGCAACCCCATTCCTTGTCCTGCCCCGTTGCGCAGCCGCCGTAGCCTTCGCCGCGGAACAGACTCTCGTTATGGGTGACCTTGTCCAGATGGCTGTAAGCCATTTCGGCGATCAACGTGCCGGTGTCGAAATAGTCCGTGCGCGGCAACAACCACAACCCGTTAACCACCATATGCAGGGTGTCGCCACGCGCGCCCTGGTTGTCCGCCAAGCTGATGCCACTGGATATCAAGGGCGCATCCTTGCGGTAGGAAAGATCGATACCTACCGAAGCGCCGCCCAGCACCGGCCCCATCGACCAGCCCAGACCGTAAAGCTTGGTGTTTTCGGCGTACACATAGCGGGCGAAATCCGGCCCGACCTGTAGGCCCCACGGCGTGTAGTCATCGAATTCACGGTAGTACGCGCTGACCTCGGAATGCATGAAGTCCAGCCCGTAACTGGCCATTACGCCCCAGTTGCCGCTGTCGTCGGGTTCCAGCGGATCGACGATGGGACGCGCGAAACCCGGTGCAACCGGCAACTGGTTGGGGCCTTCGAGGGCGACATCGGCCGAGGCCAGATAGGTCCCGCCTTCCGGCGCCCGGGTGCTGTCCCACTCGAAGAAATATTGGCCGGCGACCGATAGCCGGTCGGTGACCTGTGCCTGGGCCGAAACCTGAGCCAGCGGCAGGAAGATTTCCCGTGTTTCGGTGCCCGGGTTGGCGAGCGCCTTGCGGCCATCCAGCGGTGCCTGGGAATACGACAACGCATGTCCCGCGATCAGGAGTCCGTTGCCCCAGTACACCGTATGCCGACCGGCCCGCACGCTGACGGGGGCGTCACCTACATAGAAGCGGGTAAACGCGAAGGCATCCAGCAGCTCGCCGCTGGGGCCATGGTGATAACGCTTGGTATGGCTCGAATATTCCCCACCGCGATAGCTCGGAACGCTCGCACCGGGAAACGCGCCTGGGTAGTACACCGCGCCCGAACCGGTTTCGACATCGGTATCGGAATACGCCTGGTCATACCAGGCTGCGCCGCTGATGCGAAAACCGTGGTAGCGCTTGTAGGCCAGCTCGAATTCGCTCATCAGGTCGACGCGATTGGTCACCACATCGCCGCGGTCGAACTTGGAGTCGGATTCGTCATAAGTGGCGTTGTTGGCCAATGCGTCATCACGACTCTCGGCACGAATACCCAGGTTGTAGCGTAAGGTGTTGTCCCAACGCATCGAGAGGTCGGGGTTGCCGAGATCGTATTGAGCCGCCTGCGCCTGACTGCCCCAGACGAGAACGGCCGCCAGGATCAGCGCCGAATTGGCAATTAACGTGGTCTTGAACATCACATTCTCCGTCGCGCCCATTGTTTTTATTGTCAGCTGACCTGCGCGCCCCTCTAGCCAGGGGCAGCTGCTTCAGTAGACGGGACGACTCACGGCGACACAACGAAACCGGCTATCGCTCAAATGCAAAGCGATATCGCTGAAACGCATCACTCATGCCTGCAAGCGCCACGGACGATCAGCGAGGGCGCAGCCGTTTGCTGGGCAAAAAAAAACGGCCCACAAGGGGCCGTTAATGAGCTATCGAAAACCGATCGGGATGGCGCCATGAACGGCGCCATGTGTTGCCGAACGCCTTATCGCCCGATGGGATAAATGATGGATTTTTCCTGGGTGAACTCTTTCAGCCAATCCGGGCCGAACTCGCGGCCGATGCCCGACCGCTTGAAACCGCCGATTGGCGCATAGGGCATCTTGCCGCCACCCCCGTTGATATAAACGCTGCCCGCGCGGATGCGTCGGGCCATTTGGTAGGCAACCGCGGCGTCGGCCGTGGCGACCGCGCCATTGAGGCCATAGCGCGAATCGTTGGCGATGGCGATGGCCTCTTCATCGGTATCGAAACCGATGACCACGCCCACCGGCCCGAAGATTTCCTCTTGGGCGATGGTCATGTCGTTGCGCACATCATCGAACAGGGTGATGTCGCTGAAGAAGCCTTTGTCCAAGCCCTGCGGGCGACCGCCACCGCATACCAGCGTGGCACCCGAATCGCGGCCACTGGCAACGAAATGCTCGACCTTGGCCCGCTGCGATTCATGAATCAGCGGACCCATCACCACGCTCGGGTCGGCCGGGTTGCCAATCTTTATCTGGCTGGCCACCGCCTTGGCCATTTGCACAAACTGCTCCCGGATGGAGTTGTGCACCAGAAAGCGCGTAAGCAAGGCGCAGCCTTGCCCGGCATTGACCGTCAGACCGGCAATGGCGCCCAGGGCCGTGCCCTGGATGTCGGCATCCGGCCGCACGATCAAGGCGGATTTACCGCCCAGTTCAAGGTGCACACGCTTCAGCGTCGGCGCAGCCTGAGACATGATGCTCACGCCCACCGATTCGGAGCCGGTGAACGAGACCATGTCCACCCGCGGATCGCTGCTCAGCAGGCTGCCGACCTCGACACCACCCGTGACAATATTCAGCACACCCTTGGGTAAACCGGCCTGCTCGGCAATTTCACCGAACAGCAGTGCCGAATAAGGCGTGAACGGCGACGGTTTGAGCACCAACGTATTGCCCGCCAGCAGCGCCGGGAAGATCTTCGCCAGATTGAGCAGAAACGGGAAGTTATAGCCGGTGATGCCTGAAACCACGCCGATCGGTTCGCGCTCGATGCTGCCGCTGCCAAGGATCATCGGCCCGCCCGGGTTGAACGGATTGGGCGTTGCTTCCACGGGAATCTGCTGCGTCGCGTCGTGCAGCGACTGGTCGATGGCTGTGAGCACATGAGCCAGCGGCATATCGACCTGCATCGCATAGGTAACACCTTGCGCGCAACCGACCTCGGCGATGATCAGCGCGGCGATTTCCTCCCGGCGCGCCACCAGTGCGCTATGCATACGACGCATGTAGTTGGCACGTTCGGCCATGCTCAGCCACGGCCATGGACCGCTGTCGAACGCATGGCGCGCGGCGGCAATGGCGGCGTCAGCACTGGCGCTATCGCCCACCGGCGCTTGGCCGATCACCTCTTCGGTGGCGGGGTTGAGCACGGCTTCGGCCGGACCGTTTGCCGAAACCCAGGCGCCGTCGATATAGAGCTTGTTCAGCTGCGTAAATGGAATGCTCATGCCGCTACAGCTCCTTTGGTTATGCCAGTGAAAGCGGTTCCAGTGATGATTTCAGCGGCGCGCATGGCAATGACCATCGCCGGTGCATTGGTGTTGCCCGAGACCAGGCTCGGCATGATCGAGGTATCGACGACGCGGACACCCTCGACCCCACGTACCTTCAGCTCGGGATCGAGAACCGAATCGCTGTCCGCGCCCATCCGGCAGGTGCCGGAAACATGAAAAGCGGTCTGGCCGAAACGGCGGAACGCGGCGAGGATTTCCTCATCGCTTTGCACCTGCGGTCCCGGCGTCAGCTCCTGAACGATGAATGATTTAAGCACCGGCTCGGCAGCCAGACGGCGAATCCAGCGCAGCAGCGAGATGGCGGCGACCCGATCGGCCTCGGCGGTGAGGTAGTTGGCGACGATCTTCGGCGGCACGGCTGGATCGGCCGACTGAATGGTGATTTCGCCCTGGCTCTGGGGATGCATGAAATAGCCGCCAATGGTCAGGCCGGGTTGCTTGTCGATCACCACCGTCTCGCCGTCGCCGTCCATGGAATACAGGCTGACGCCGATCTGCGCATCCGGGCGATCCAGACCCGGTCGGGTCCTCACGAAACCGCCCGCCTCGTGCGCGGCGTGGGTCATCGGGCCTTTTTTACTGAAGAAATATTGCGCCACCGAACGCAGCAGGCCCAGGCCTGCGAAACAGTGATTCAGGCTGCCGCTGGTAACCCGATACTGCACCGCCATATAGACGTGCTCACGCAGGTTGCGACCTACGTTTGGTGAGTCCTGCACGAGCGCAATGCCATGCTGCTTCAACAATTCTGCCGGCCCGATGCCGGACAACTGCAACAGCTTCGGCGACTCGATGGCGCCCGCGCACAACACCACTTCCCGGCTGACCGCAAGACGCTGAGCTCCATCCTTGTCACGCACATGCACGGCGACCGCGCGACGCTCCTGGAACTCGATGCGCTGGACGTGTGTACCAGTCATCACGGTCAGGTTGGGACGGCCACGAACCGGATCGAGGAAGGCTTTGGCCGCACTGAAACGCTGACCCTTCCAGGTGGTTTGTGGCTGATATCCAAAACCACCCTGGCTGACTGCATCTACATGATTGGTATCTTCGACGCGAGCGGTTCCAAGGGTATCGGCAGCGTTGATGATCGCTTCGCACAGCGGATCGCCAGAAGGATGCACCGTGATCTTGAGCGGCCCGCCAGCGCCACGCCACTGGGAAGCGCCGAGCTGGTGATCCTCCAGCGCGACGAACTGCCGGCCAATATCTGCCCAACCCCAGCCGGTGCAACCCTGCGCTTCCCAGCCATCGTAATCGGCCGGCGCGCCGCGCACGTAGACCATGCCATTGACCGAACTGGAGCCGCCGATGGCCTTACCCTTGAGCCACAATTCGGTGGCCATGCCTTCACCGCGCGAGGCCTGGTAGTCGTAAACATGCGGGTTTCCGGGTATCAGCAGTTTGCCGATGCCGCGCGGCATTGCGATCAATGGGCTGGTGTGGTCGGGGCCGCTTTCGATGAGCAGTACCGAGGCGCTGGGGTCGGCGGATAGCCGGTTGGCCATCACACAGCCGGCAGAGCCGGCACCGACAATGATGTAATCGTAGGATTGGCTCATTGTTATTCTTCTGTCGTTTGAATGGATTGCATGTCGCGATCTGCTTGATGCGTTCTATTTCACGGGTTGTGGGCGTTGCCGATGCAAGCACTTCGCTGGTTGATTAACCGACCGCACCTCTGCCCTCAGC
>CBIHQF010000198.1:0-7070 GCA_966211665.1 uncultured Pseudomonas sp.
AGTCCGGGTTGAACGAAGCGATACCCGGGTATCGGCGCCCTGGGTATCGCTGCGCTCAACCCAGGCTGCTTCCTGCTTCCTGCTTCCTGCCGGAACGACACCGCGCAGGCGTCTTGTTGGGTTACGCGGCGTTCGTCTACGGTGTTGCCGATGACGAGCGTGGATCGCCGCTAACCCAACCTACGGACTGGATACATCTGGATGAGCATTTACGGGCTACCAGAGCCTACGGCAGCATTAAACCGCCGCCGGCTTTGTGCAGTGCGCGCAGGTGGTCGCCGAGTTGCTTGAGGTTGGCTTCGTTGGCTTGCAGCTCGGCCAGGCGCTGGGGCTCCAGCAGGTTGCGCACTTCCTGATCGAGGTCGTCGCTGAGTTGGCGCAATTGCTGTTGGCGGGTGCGGCTCTCGGTTTCCAGACGTTGCCGTTCGGTGGGTTGCGGCAGGCCGTAACCGCCTTCGAGGAGTTCCGCCGGGCGGCTGAGAAAGCCGCTGTTGGCGAGGATTTGCTCCAGGGCGGCGCCGGCCTTGTCCAGGCTCGGGTCCTGGGCCGCGCGACCGCTCAGGTAGCGGCGTTTGAGTTCGTCCTGGGCCAGCAGCAGTTGCCGGCGCAACGCCGCCTGCTCGAGCAACAGCAAGGCGGCGCTGGCGCGCAGGTCGGCGCGGGGGAACCAGGGGCGGCGCTGCTCGGACGACTGCGTCAGCCAGTCTTCGACGTTGTTCTGCTCGATCGGCAGGCGCTGGCGCAACACCTCGAACATCGCCTGATAACGGTCGCGGAACGAATCGAAACGGTAGCCCAGGCGCAACGCCTCGCGTGGGTCGTCGAGCACGCTGCGGTCGGCCAGATCGCGCGCCACCAGGCTGTCGAGCAGGCCATTGGGCATGATGCTGTCGAGGGCGTGCAGGCCGGGGTGCTGGCTGCCGCTGCGTAGCAGCTTGAGGGTTTCCACCGCGCAGTTGTTGGAGAGGAAGTAGTAATTGCCGTCGTAGCTCCAGTGCTGTTCGGCGGCGCGGCTGACCAGTCGCTCCAACTGCGCGCGGGTCAGCTTCAACGGCACCGAGGCCAGGCTGCGCAGTTCGACCTTGGTGTATTCATCGATCACCTGTTCCAGCGGCAGGACGAACAGTCGCGACGGGTAGGCGCCGGTCAGACCGTCCCAACTGGACAACTGCACGTCGCCGACGAAGGCGCGATAGGACAGCACCAGGTGCTCGTCCAGATCCAGCCGGCAATCCTCGCCCAGCGGCCGGCCGGGGGCGCAGATCACCAGGCGCAGCATGCTGTGGCCCCAGCGGCTGGCCCAGGCGTCGTTGGCCTCGGCGAGCAGGTAGTCGATCCGGTAGACCCGCGCCGGGTTCAGGGTACCGAGCGGTTGACGGGCGAAATCGCGGCCGGCGTTGAGGTAGGCGTAGCCCTCGGCGCATGGTCGTTGTTGGGGCGGCGCCCAGGCGAAATGCTCGCCCAGGTAACGCGCCAGGGAAGGACGGCGGCAGGCGTAGGCGGGGTCGAGGAGGAAGTACTCCATATTCACCGCGATGAATTCCAATGGGCTGCTCAGCTCGTAGACGTCCGGGCTGCGCGCCACCTGGCTATTCTGCGATTCGCGCTGGCCGCGGCGGCCGACCTGTTGCGGCCAGCCGGCCAGGTCGAGCAATTGCGGGTCGTCGCTGAGGGTGAAACGGCGCGCGCTCTGGCCGCGGCAGCTATCCGGCAAACCGACCGGGCCGAGGCTGGCGAGCCGCTGCCGGCACCTGTGCAGCAGGCTTTTCTGCGCGGGCGCCCAGAGCCGCGCGCGGTCGTAGAGGTGGGTCAGCTCATGCAGCACGGTGGCCAGCAATTCACGGCGCACCGTACCGTGCGGGCGTTTGGTCCGCTTGCTGGCGGCGCTGCCGTCGGCCAGCGCGGGCAAGAGTCGGGCATTCAGTTCGATACCGCTGAAGCGCCCGGCGCGACCGTAGACCTCGGCCGGCAGTTCGCGCCAACGCAGCTTTACCGGTTGATCCAGTCGCTGTTTGAAGCGTGGCGGTAAGGCCTGCAAGGCCTCGTCGATCAGCGCCTGACTGGCCTGGCGCTCGGCGCGGCTCAGGTCGTCGTCGGTAAGGGTCAGGCGCAACTCGGCCTGGCTACCGACGCTGACCCACAGCGCCAGTATCGGCAGCCAGGTGCGCGTCAGTCTCACAGCGCCAGTATGGCTTCGGCCAAGGCCAGGTCGGAAACGCCCTGGGCTTCGGGCAGGCGGTTGCGGATCTCGTCGAGTGCCGCTTCCAACTGCGCACCGCGGATCGCGCCTTGGCTGGCGACGAAACTGGCGGCATCGTCGCGCGCCGCCAGAACCACTTTCGAATCGCGGATCGAGGTGGTGGTATCCGAGGTGAAGTCGAGGCTGCGGTCCAGCGCGCGGATGATGATGTTACTGGTGGCGACCAGGGTTTGCGCCTGGGCGCTGCCGGCGAACAACGCGAGGGCAACTGCGGCGCAGAGCGAGGAGCGATACATGGTGAACTCCGATAGAGCTGGAAAGTGTCGAGGGATGTCGGCTTGGATGGTACTCGGGCGTCTCGGTTCCTTCGCTTCGAGCAACGAGCCGCCACGTGCCGGCGCAGGCCTGTTCAGGCTCGCGCCGAATCGGGGTTGCCAGGCGTTAGCGTAGCGGAAACCCCAGCGTGGCGAATATGGTCTCGGCAATATGCCTTGCGAAGGCTATGTCCCAATTGGTTGTTGCAACAGCCAACAGGCCAAAACAACGCGCCTATAGGAGCCAGCTTGTTGTGGTTCGGCACTCCGACGATGTTTTTCGCTGTGAGATGGATCGCCAGCAAGCTGGCTCCTACGAAGAGCTTCGGCTCCTCCGCGCAACACAAAACTGGGGCATAGCCTTTTTCATGGCTGCCAAAGGCTTATTGCAGAAGCATTTGCCCGACGGCCGGGTCTTTGAATGCCCGGGTCAGCGCATCGCTCATCACATCGCTCACCAGCTTGGTATTGGTTTCCTGGTTCGGCGCCATGCCCGAGCGCTGGTTCAATGAAGCGCCGTAACGGCCGCTATAACGGCGCGAGCTGTTCTGCACCTCGAGACGGAAGTTCGCGGTGATATTGGCCTCGGTGACATACAGCGTATCTTTCGGCGACTGGTATTTCAGCTCGGCCAAGGTCAAGGTCAATTGCGGAGCGTTATAAGCATTGGCGCTCGGGGTGAAGCCGAGCAGGCGCACGGCGGCCTCGGCCTGGGCTTGCAGCTTGGGCAGAATGTCCTGGCCGCTGACGCTGACCGCGCTGGTTTCCGGATACAGGCCGCCGCGCGTGCCCAGAACCGGCGACGGGCGTCCATCGGCAACCCGCACGACCACGGGCTGGCCCTGGCCGACGGCGACCAAGGGGCTATTGATTCTCGGTTGCGGGCTAAGCTGTTGCGGACTGTGAGCGCAGCCGACCAGGGTCAGGCTGACGGCGGTAATCAAGCCAAATAACAGGCGATGCAGCATGCTCGTCTCTCCAGGTTGGATGCAAAGTGGCGGGCAGTATACCAGCGCACTGATGTGCTAACAGTGTCGACGGAAAGTGTTCGTAAGGGTTCCTGTCACGGTCTTGTCACAGCTTGCTGGCATAAGACTTTAGTCGTCATTCGACTGGAGTCTCACGCCATGTTTTCACTCGGATCATTGCTCGAACGCCGGCGCCCCATGCGTACATTCGCCCTGCTCGATCAGGCCGGGTTGTGCCGCGCCTTCCGTCAATCGCGCCAGGCGCCACTAGGCGCGGGCTGGGTCGAGGTGAATCGGCAATGTCTCGCCTGGCTGCAAAAGCCCCTGCCGGCCAGCGCCAAAATCGCCACGAACGGCACTCGCCCACGCCCGTGCGAAGCGCTGACCGCCTGACCGGCGGAAAGAAGAAAATTCATAGCAGGCGATCTATTTTCCTGCTTTCGCCTTATAATCTCGCCCCGATTATAAGGACGCCTCCTGAATCGGGCCTCGCCGTCTCGCTGATGCACTAGCCATCGGCCACGCCCCCAGAGAGTCGCCCACTTCGTGCTGCCCCTTCGGCTAGCCGCCTTCGCCCACTCTTAGCAGGCCGTTGAAAACTACTGCGCTCGGCTATGTGGCGTTGAAATCGATTCGGGACACGCCTGTACGGCTCGTATGCGTCGCTCCCGACCGAGTTCATCCGCCCAGCCTCGATCCGCATCGTTTTCAGTGGCCGGTTAAACGCATCGCAGCCATGCCATGCGGGTGGAAAGTGCGCTGATGCAGACACGAACTTTTGAGGTTCACGCTCCAAAAGAGCGTGAAAAACACGGTTTTAACAACTTCACAAGAGTGTGGCGAAAATGAACGATCTTGCGGCAGGCATACCAAGCATACACAGCAGGACCCCTTCTCCCACGCCCCGGGAGCAGCACGGCACTCGCTAACCGCGTACGTCGCTGCATAGGCCTTTGGCCGTCCTTTGGGTGCTGAATTTTCGGAGAAGTAGCAATGGCACGAAACGATTACCAAACAGTGGATGCGGTGCTGGTCGGCGCCGGCATCATGAGCACGACCCTGGCCGTGCTGCTGAAAGAACTCGACCCCGGCATCACGCTGGAAGTCGTGGAGCTCATGGCATCGGGGGCGATTGAAAGCTCCAACCCCTGGAATAACGCCGGTACCGGCCATGCCGGATTGTGCGAACTGAACTACACGCCGGAAGCGGCGGATGGCTCCATCGATATCGGCAAATCGGTGACCATCAACACCCAGTTCGAAGAATCCAAGCAGTTCTGGGCCTATCTAGTGGAGAAAGGCGCTTTCGGCGCACCGAAAAGCTTCATCAACCCGGTACCGCACCTGAGCTTCGTACGCGGCCACGAAGGCATCGAGTTTCTGAAGAAACGTTTTGCGGCGCTGACCCAGCACCACGCCTTCGCCGAAATGGAATACACCGAAGACCGGGCCACCATGGCCAAGTGGATGCCGCTGATGCTGCCGGGTCGCGACCCGAACGAGCCCATCGCCGCGACCCGTGTGGAGGCCGGTACCGATGTCAACTTCGGCACCCTGACCAAACACCTGCTCGATCACCTGAGCAAGCAGCCGGATGCCGTGGTCAAGTGCAGCCAGAAAGTCACCGGGCTCGAGCGCAACGAGCAGGGCTGGCGCGTCAGCATCAAAAATCAGCAGGATGGCAGCAGCCGCGAAATCCAGGCCAAGTTCGTCTTCCTCGGCGCGGGCGGTGGCGCCCTGCCGCTGTTGCAACTGTCCGGCATTCCGGAAGGCAAGGGCTTCGGCGGCTTCCCGGTCAGCGGCCAGTGGCTGCGCTGCGACAACCCCGAAGTGGTCAAGCAGCACCAGGCCAAGGTCTACAGCCAAGCCGAGGTGGGCTCGCCGCCGATGTCGGTGCCGCACCTCGATACCCGCGTGGTGGACGGCAAGACCTCCTTGCTGTTCGGTCCTTACGCCGGTTTTTCGACCAAGTTCCTGCGCCATGGCTCGCTGCTCGACCTGCCGCTGTCGATACGCCCGAACAATATCGGCCCGATGCTCGCCGTGGCGCGCGACAATTTCGACCTGACCCGTTATCTGGTCAAGGAAGTGATGCAATCCGAAGAGAAACGCCTGCAGACGCTGCGCGGTTTCTACCCGCTGGCGAAAGCCGAAGACTGGCGCTTGGAAATGGCCGGGCAACGCGTGCAGATCATCAAGAAAGATCCCAAGCGCGGCGGCATCCTGCAGTTCGGTACCGAACTGGTCGCAGCCCATGACGGCTCCATCGCGGCGCTGCTCGGCGCCTCGCCGGGTGCCTCGGTCACGGTATCGATCATGCTCGACCTGATCCACCGCTGCTTCCCCGAGCAGGCCAAGTCCGAGTCATGGACCCGCAAGCTCGACGAGATCTTCCCGGCAACGGGCAAGGTACTCGCCACCGACGCCGAGCGTTACCGCGAAGTGCAAGCACGCTCCAATGCGTTGCTGCAGTTGGACCAGCCGGCGCCTTTGCCGGTTTAAAAACCGCCATGCAAAGGCCGTGTAAACGGCCTGACAGGTCAGGTTATAAAAGCAAACGCCCCGACTGGTTCGGGGCGTTTGCTTTAGCCGGCCGTTGAAACGTAGTTTTTCAACGGCCGGGTAGTATCAGGCCGACGTCGGTATGGGGTGAAAACTGAAGTAGTGACGCAACGCTTCGACCATCTCTACATATTCGACGGGCGGAAGCTCCAGGGAGAAGCCGGAATCGTAACTGCCGGGCGTCACGTCTTCATGGCACCACTGGCAGATCGCGGAAAAATCGATGAAGCGCGAGGAGTCCGGGCCAGGTATTTTCAGGCGCATCTCGAAGCTCGCGTTCACCAACATCGGCAACTGGCTGATCAAAAGCATGCCATCGACCGACACATTGCCGATGTAACCCACCGGCTTGTCGGTGATGCGATTGAACACCTTCAGGTAGTACGGTAACTGATGGCGCTCTATTCGACGTTGAATATGCATAATGTCAAATCGCTACAAGTGACTTCTGAGTATGACCGCACCGGCACGCTTAAACCAATTTTCAGTCGCACCGCGACGATATCCGGTCGTTTTACAGACGACCAGCGGTATAGAACACCGCAACGCGATATTATCTGCGCGCGCCAGTGGCGGCGGGTTTTTAATAGAGCCCCCCAGCCGGTATGCCAGCCAATTGCCTGCGCAATTCGCCACATTCCTTCTCTTGCTGGTTTTTGCGCTCGGTCGCCGCGGCCGAGGCCTGCGCCTGTTCTTCACGCCGCGCCTCGAAAAAGCGCGTGGTGCGCTCCTGCCGCTCGACGGTTGCGGCATCGCGCTCCACCACCTGGGGCTTGACCTCGACCTGCTCGGCGCCGGGCGCCGGGCGCTGATCGAAGTGCACCTGACCGTTGGCATCGACCCAACGGTAAATCTCCGCCATGGCCAACCCTGGCAATAACAGCAGGCAAAGCAGTACTCGCATGGCTTCCTCCTTGATTGAGGCGGCTAGCTTACCGCGTTGGCCGCTGACCTCGCGCATCCGACGATCAGCGGTTCAGTTTGCGGGAGCCACATCGACGCTTTTGCCGGCCTGGACGGCGTCCT
>CBIHQF010000199.1:0-7055 GCA_966211665.1 uncultured Pseudomonas sp.
ATTACTGATGGGGGTGGACGCTGGAGCGTTCAACATCTACCGTAGGTTGGGTTAGCGGCGCGAACCGCACTGGTTGTCGGCACCATCGTAGATGAACGCTGCGTAACCCAACAAGATGCCTACACGATGTCGCACCAGAAGGGAAAAGATTGGCCGAAGCGAGCAGTATGACCAACTCCCGATCACCGACAAACACCGCATAACGGCCTTGTTGGGTTACGCGGCGGCTGGCGGCGATGTCGCGGCTTGAACCGCAATAATCGCCGCTAACCCAACCTACCCCGCGGCAGCGCCCAGTGGGTCTGCGCCAGCCAGTCGGCGAAGGCCGCGGGTGGCAGGGGTTTGCTGAGCAGGTAGCCCTGGGCGATGTCGCAACCGAATTCGCCGAGGCGCGCCAGCACCTCGTCGGTTTCCACGCCTTCGGCCACGACCTTGAGGTTCATGTTGTGGCCCAGTTCGATGGTCGAACGCACGATGATCTCGTCGTCGCGGTTGCTCAGTACATCGAGCACGAAGGATTTGTCGATCTTCAGCTCGTGCACCGGCAGGCGTTTGAGTTGCGCCATGGAGGAGTAACCGGTGCCGTAGTCGTCGATCGACAGGCGCACGCCCAACTCGCACAGCTGGGTCAATTGCCCCATGGCCAGTTCCGGGTCGGCCATCACCGCGCTTTCGGTGATTTCCACCACCAGGCTGGCCGGGGCGACGCCGTATTCCTTCAATTGCGCAGCGATAAAACCGGCGAACTTGGGGTCGGCCAGATCCAGCGCGGAGATATTGATCGCGGTTTTCAGCGCCAGCCCTTCGGCCTGCCAGACGCGCATCTGCGCCAGGGCGGTGCGCACCACCCAGCGGGTCAGGGCGCAGACATTGCCGGTCTGTTCGGCCAGGGGAATGAATTCGTCCGGCGGGATAAAGCCATGGGTCGGGTGGATCCAGCGCACCAGGCACTCGACGCCATACAGGCGGGCATTAGCGATATCCAGTTTGGGCTGCATGTACAGACTCAACTGGCCGCCGTCGATCGCGCTCTTCAATTCGCTCATCAAGGCCAGACGCAGCAGGCTGTAGCGGTCCAACTCGGGGCGGTAGAGGGCATAGGGCGAACGCTGCGCCTTGCCCAGGTACATCGCCACTTCCGCATGCTGCAACAGGGTGCCGGCGCTTTCGCCGTGATCCGGGTAGAGGGCGATGCCGAGCGTGGCGTTGAGGGTCATGCTGATGCCGCGCACATCGAAGGGCTGAGCCAGCGCCGAGCGGTAGTGCTGCGCGGCATGGATCGCCGTACCCGGGTTGCAGTGCGGCACCAGCAGGGCGAATTCGTCGCCGCCCAGGCGCGCCAGTTGCTCGCCCTCGTGCAGCAGATGGCTCAGACGCGCGGCCAGCTGGCATAGCAGACTGTCGCCGGCGTCGTGGCCGAGGGTGTCGTTGAGGTCCTTGAAGTTGTCCAGGTCCATCAGCAGCACTGCGGCATTGTCGCCGCTGGGCACCTGCGCGAGCGCCTGTTGCAGCTCGGCGAGAAAGCGGTTGCGGTTGGGTAATTCGGTGAGCGGGTCGCGGTAGGCGAGAAAGCCGATGGTCGCTTCGCGCTCGGCGATGCCTTCCTGCATGGCGACGAACTCGCGGGCCAACAGGCCGATCTCGCCACTGGCGCGGGTGGCCATCGGTGCCTGGTAATCGCCACCGGCGATACGCCGTACGCTCTCGACCATCTGCGTCAAGGGTCGGCTGACGGTGTTGGCGATCCATAGCGCGCCGAGCCCGGCGAGCAACAGGGCAAGCGTGAAAATCCCCGCCAGTTGCCATTGCAAGGGACGATAGCCGGCCAGTTCGCTGGACAACGAACGCAACAGCAACACCTGCAACTCGCCGCCGGTGCCGGCCAGCGGCGCACGGTAGGCAAGCTGCCGCTCGCCCTGCAATTCGAGAACGAACACGCCTTCGACTTCGGGCAACCGCGCCCCGGCCAATTCGGCGCGCGGCAAGGCCGCCAGGTTGCTCGCCGGCACCCGATAGGCGCCGGAGGTGCCGGCGAGCAGCGCGACATCGGCGCCGCTCAGTTGCGCCAGATGGGCGACCGCCGCGTCGTCGATGACGAAGGCCATCACCAGCCAGCCGAGCAGGTTCGGCCTGGGCGCGAAAATCGGCGCGACATTCACATGCAGCACCTGGTCGCCGAGCAGCACCAGGCGGTCGGCGTTTTCCGGCTCATCCAGGGCTAGCAGATCGAGCCAGGGCAGCGCCTGGCCCGGCGTCAGCGCGGCGCTGGTGCCGGCGAGAATGCGCCCGTCCGGTGCGGCGACCAGAGCGAAGCTGGCCTGGCTGCGCGAGGCGAAGGATTCCAGGGCGGCGGACAGCGATTGCGGCTGTTGCTCCGGTTCAGGGCTGGCCAGGAGGTCGGCGATCTCGCCGAGCAGAGTGAAATCCTTGGCGATCAGGTCGGCCATGGCGCTTTGCGATTGGCGCCGCCCCTGCAGCTGGTTGGCCAGCACCACATGGGCGAAGCTCAGCTGCTCGCGTACTTGCTCGAGGGTGTGCAGGTAGGTCGAACGCGATACCAGGGCCAGCATCAGGCCCATGATGGTTAACAGCAACAGCAGAAAGAAACCGAGAATCTTGCTGCGCAGGCTCATGGCACGTAGCCGCCCTTGCCGCGCGGTCGGTCGATCGGCGGCTTCGGCCTGGGGTCGCGCTTGAGCCGTTCGGTCAGTTGGATGCGCAACATGCCGGGCTGTTCGACTGGCCGCACCAGGCTTTCCGGGGCATCGCCGATGCGCGGGTGCCACACATGCAGACGCTGCCCGGCCGCCGGCTGGTAGTCCAAGCGGGCGCGGCCTTCGGCGTCGGTCTGGGCGAACCAGGGACTGTCGAGCACCAGGATGAAACCGAGCATCCAGTCGTGAATGTTACAGCCCAGGGTCACCAGGCCCGGTTTGTCGAAGGTCACTTCCTGGGCGCTGTCGCCCTGGTGATGCAGACGCAGCTCGAAGCGCTTGGCCGGCGAGAAGGAATAGACGTGGTGGTTGATCGGATCGGAGTTGGGGAAGATCACCCGCGTGCCGCGCTGCACCGGCAGGATATAGGGGGTGAACAGGCGTTTCTGCTGGTCCATCACCAGCGGCCGCTGCGCCGCCGGCATAGCGGGCTCGTCCGGCGCAGGGGCGCCTGCCGCACGATCGCCTGCCGCAGGCTCGATCCATACCACCGCCTCGCTCAGCGGTTTGCCCTTGTTGTCATGCAACTCGACCGTCAGGCTGGTGGCCTGCAGCGCGCCGCAGAATATAAATGCCACGAGCGCCAGGTACCGGGCAGCGCACCGGAAGCGCTGGACCGGCCGAACCCTAGCAGACTGTTGAAAAACTAGCTGCGTTGCCGATGCGTCGTTAAAAACAGGCTCAAAGTGTTCATGTACAGCTCGTACACTGCGCTTTTTCGCCTGTTTTTGCCTAGCCTCGGCTGCCTCGCCTACGTTTTTCAACGGCCTGCTAGAACCCCGACCGTTGACACCGCTGCGTATCGGCAGACCGAACATGGTTACTCCCCTATCGCGTAAACCGCGGAAAAGTGCGCAGGCTTTTATTCAAAGTAGCACGCTGGCGATCATCGCCATCGCTGCGCCCACCCCTCCTGTCGCGCGTGCCACGACCGAACGATAGTCGGGCTTTTACTCGGCTGTCGATCCTGCCTACTCTGGTGGCGCTCGCCACCCCGCCAAGGATAACCGCATGCCCTACAGCCTCTACACCGCCGCTTTGCTGTCGTTGCTACTGATCGGTCTTTCCCTGAATGTCTCGCGCCTGCGCTTTCGCTACCGGGTCAGCTTCGGCGACGGCGGCAATCCGGCGCTGACCGCGGCCATTCGCGCCCACGGCAACAGCCTCGAACAATCGCTGCTGTTCATCGTCCTGGTTTATTTCCTGGAGATAGTCGCGGCCCTGGATAGGGTTTGGGTCATCGGCCTGGCAGGCAGCTTTATCGGCTTGCGGGTGCTGTACTGCATCGCCCTGTTCGGCCGCCACCTGCGCCTGCGCCAGCTCAGCCACGGGCTGACCATGCTGGTGCAGCTGGTGGCGACGCTGCTGCTGTTGCTACAGGGGCTGTAGCCCTGCGCGCTCCTGGTTGCACGCCTCGGGCTATCCGCTCATAGCGCTTTGCGCCGTCGATTGCTCTCGATGATCCGCTCGACCGCACCGCTTCTGTGCAATTCGCGAATGGTGCGGTCGAACGCCGGAAGAATCGCGACATAGGGCGAATCCTTGTTGATCATCAAGGTGAAGCGCATCGCATCGAAGACCTCCGGCAGCACCGTGAGCTTCTCCTGCAGGCCGAGGTCGCGGATCAGCTGCAGGCCCACCTCGGTGGCGCCCATGCTCAGATCGCAGTTGCCGTGCTGCAATTGCTCCATGACGATCTGGTTGTTGCGGAACCAGGCCACCTGGATCCAGTTGCTTTCGTACAGGCGCCTGGCCCAGCCGTTACCGTAGATATCGCAGACCCGGAACTTGCCGAATTCGGCGACATTGCGCACCTTGAGCAGCGCGGGGTAATGCGACGAGGTACGGGCGACGAAGGCGCGCATTTCCACCATAAAGGCGGTTTCCCGGGACGACTGCGTATAGGCCAGACGCTCCGTGGTCGGCACCGTGATCAAGGCATCCTGCGTGCCCTGCTGGACATTCAGTTGCACGCGGTTCCACGGATAGCTGTAGTGCTCGACCTCAAGTCCCATGCGCTGCACCAGCGCTTCCTCCAGCAGATCGACCAGAATGCCGTGGGCTTTGTTGTCGCGCCCCTGGTAACTGTAAGGGCTCCAAGCGTCGTTGTAAGCGATGCGTAGCGGTTGACTGAACGACTGCTCATCCGCCGCATGGGCCGAGAACCCGCTCAGGGCAGAGCACACCAGCACAAGCGCGCGGCTTAACCTTAGGCAATTCATCTAGTGTCCAATTCTGTCGAGTGTTGATGTTATAACCCATATCAGCGGCTGGATGGCTGAGCGCCTGCCCGACAAACGCCGCCAAGCGGGGGGCCGGCATTTTAACGATGAAGCGGCATAACCGGCGTGATCGAAGGCAGATGAACGCCTTGCGTCCGCCCGATGGAGCCTCGTCGCATTCCCCGGAACCTGGCTCTTCGCCCAGCAGTCAACAGGCTGTGCCCAGAGAATGGAGATGCGCCATGCACTCGCCCTCGTCACAGCAGCCTTCCGCGCACGACGCCATGGCGGCGCTGCCCGGCCTGATCCGGCAATACGCCGAGCCGCTGCCCGACCCGCACGACAGCGCCTTCGGCGAACTCTTCGACCGTTACGGCGATGCCCGCGTGGTGCTGATCGGCGAAGCCAGCCATGGCACCCACGACTTCTACCGCACCCGCGCGGCCATCACCCAACGCCTGATCGAACGCCACGGTTTCGACATAGTCGCGGTCGAGGCGGACTGGCCGGACGCCGCGCAACTCGACCGCTTCGCCCGCCAGCGCAACACCTCGGCCTGGATGCAAAGCGCATTCACCCGCTTCCCCGCGTGGATGTGGCGTAATACCGACGTGTCGCGCTTCATCCACTGGTTGCACCACCACAATCGCGATCTGGACGAGGCGCAGCGCGTCGAGTTCCGCGGCCTGGACGTTTACAGCCTGCGCAACTCGATCGCCGAAGTGCTGCATTACCTCGATCAGGTCGACCCGCAACAGGCGCAGCAAGCGCGTCAGCGCTATGGCTGTCTGTCGCCGTGGCAGGACGAACCGGCGCAATATGGCTATTACGTCGAACACGGCAAGCTCGGTTCCTGCGAAGACGCCGTGGTCGCCCAACTGAACAGCCTGCTGAGCGAGCGTCTGGCGGCCTTCGCGCGCGACGACGAGGCCTTCTTCGACGCCGCGCAGAACGCCCGCGTGGTGCGCGCGGCGGAACAGTACTACCGCGTCATGTACCGCGGCTCGACATCCTCCTGGAACCTGCGCGACCGGCACATGTTCGACACCTTGCAGCGCCTGCTGAAACACCGCGGCCCGACCGCCAAGGCAGTGGTCTGGGCGCACAACTCGCATATCGGCAATGCCAACGCCACCGCCATGGGCTGGCGCGGCGAGTTCAATATCGGCCAGCTCAGCCGCGTCGCCTGGGAGCGCGACGCCGTGTTGATCGGCATGGGCACCGACCACGGCCAGGTCGCCGCCGCAGACGACTGGGACGGCGAGATGCGCATCAAGGACGTGCGCCCCTCGCGGCCGGACAGTTGGGAATATCAATTCCACCGCAGCGGCGTCGACGCCGCCCTGCTCGATTGGCGCGATCCGACCCGGCAAGCGCTCCGCGATGCGCTATCGGAGCCGATGCTGGAGCGCGCCATCGGGGTGATCTACCGCCCGCAAACCGAACTGCAAAGCCACTACTTCCCGGCGGTGCTCGCCGAGCAATTCGACGCCTATATCTGGCTCGACGAGACCCGGCCGGTGAAACCCCTGGCCGCGCCCGGCAGCCTGAGCCACGACGACGAAACCTACCCGTTCGGCCTGTAGCGGACGAGGCCGGCACATAGATGCAGAGATATGAATGAGGTAGGTTGGCGCTGAGCGCAGCGAAGCCCAACAAAAGCATGCGCAAAACAAGGTAGAACGAGTGCAACCCACCAGGCGCCCCGGATTGACCGTCGAGCCGTGATCTGCGGCGGATGCACCCACCCCTATTAGAGAAAAAAACGGGTCACTCGGACCGGCATTTGCGCCGGCCCGAGCGACGCGCCAAGCAAGCTGACGTTAGCCGCCGCAGCACCCGCACACGGACATCTTGCCCGGTTCGGTGGTGGTCCAGTTGCCGTTCCAGCCGCCGTTGGTTTTGCAGGTTTGCGGGCATTTCTGCTCCGCGTCGCTGTTGTTCCAGATCGGCCCGGCCTGCACATCGGTGGGCGTGGCGCACTGGCCTTCCATGATGTCGTCGAAGATATGGCTCAAGCCCGACGACGGCAGGGTATTGCTGGTTTTCGAGCCGTCGAAGTTGTGGCAGCCGAAGCAGTTGGAAACGAACGACGAGGTGAGGTCGACGTTCTGATGGG
>CBIHQF010000200.1:0-7047 GCA_966211665.1 uncultured Pseudomonas sp.
TAAGACCGCTAGGGCTCAATTCGCCGCTGCTGATGAATCCAGTCGACGATCTCACCTTCCGGCTTGTAGCCACTGACGGTTTCACGTAGCAGCTGGCGCACCCGATCATAGTCATCGCGCTCGACTGCCGCCAGAAGCTCACCCAGTATTTCCTTAAAAGAATCCCAAGGTAAGTGCTCTTCATTGGCCCGCATAATCATTGGATGCTCGGTCGGGCTGACGTTGTCGCCAATCAACAACTCCTCATACAGCTTCTCGCCAGGGCGCAGGCCGGTGAATTCAATAGCGATATCGCCATGAGGATTCTTGTCCGAACGCACGCTCAAACCACTGAGGTGAATCATCTTCTCGGCCAGCATGGCGATCTTCACCGGCTGGCCCATATCCAACACGAACACATCCCCACCCTGCCCCATGGCGCCGGCTTGAATCACTAACTGGGCCGCCTCGGGGATGGTCATAAAGTAACGGGTAATATTCGGGTGGGTGACGGTGACCGGGCCACCTTTGCGAATCTGCTCATGAAACAGCGGGATTACCGAGCCCGAAGAACCCAGTACATTGCCAAAACGCACCATGGTGAAGCGGGTTTTATTGACCTGATGCACCCCTTCGCTATCTCGAAACAACACAGGCGCCGACTCGCGACTCAGCGCCTGCAATACCATTTCCGCCAAGCGCTTGGTGCTACCCATCACATTGGTCGGGCGCACGGCCTTATCGGTGGAAATCAGCACAAAATGCTCGACCCCGGCCCTCACTGCCGCTTGGGCGGTGAAGGTAGAACCCAGCACATTGTTCAGGACCCCCTCGGCAATATTGTGCTCGACCATAGGCACATGCTTATAGGCCGCGGCGTGATAGACCGTGTTCACTCCCCAAGTACGCATTACATCCAGCAAGCGACCCGCATTGCGAATCGACCCCAGGATAGGTACCAGTCGCACGGGCAAAGATTCACGACGAATACGCTGTTCCAGCTCACTGTGAATGCTGTAGAGATTGAACTCACTATGCTCGAACAGCAGCAAGGTAGTCGGCCCGGTTGCAATAATCTGCCGACACAACTCAGAACCGATGGAGCCACCGGCCCCCGTCACCATTACCACTTGGCCACGGATGCAGCGCTCGAACAGGGCCTGCTGCGGCGGCACGGCGTCGCGGCCGAGCAGATCGCCGATGTCCACTTCCTGCACATCGTCGACCTTGACCCGCCCACTGGCCAAATCCATAAAACCCGGCACGCTGCGCACATGCAGCGGGTACTGTTCAAGGTTCTCTAAAACCTCGCGCCGTCGAGTCCGCGAAGCGGAAGGTATCGCCAGCAGAATCTCTTCTGCCCCGGTCTCATTGATCATCTGCTGGATATGCTTGGGGGTATAAACCCGTAACCCAGCAATCACCCGATTGGCGATCCCGGAGTCATCGTCAATGAACGCCACAGGGCGCATGCCCCTGCCCATTCGGAGCGCGGCGACCAACTGGTTGCCAGCCGCACCCGCACCGTACACCGCGACCTTCGGCAAACCCGCATCACGCCCCTGTAGACGGTAGGGCTGATCCGACGAATACCAGTCGCCCATAAAATACTGGCGCATCAGCAAGCGCAAACCACCGATCATTACCAAGCTCAACCACCAATAGTTAAGCACCATCGAACGGGGAATAAGTTTAGGGGCGTCCTGGTACCAGTAGACTGCTAACGCCAAAACCAATGCTGAAAGCGAAACCGCTTTAACAATAGCCATCAAGGCATCATTGCCAAAATAGCGCATCACCGCTCGGTACATGCCGAAGCGAATGAACATAGGAATTGCTATTAGTGGGGCCAAAGCGAACAGCCAGGCATGCCCATCTAGGGGTTCGATGCTATTCGAATTCCCTAAACGCACGACAAAGGCCAGCCAAAGGGCCGCCCAAACCAACAACACATCGACAAAAACCTGCATCAAGCGCTTATAGCGCCGTGGTAATGCGACCAGTCGTGCACGAACCTTTTCAGCAATCCTTAACACCGTAACACCTCAAATCCTTGCTAAGCCCAAATCCAAATTGGCTCTAAACGACTCCAAACCAATACACAAAGTAGTGTCGCGACATAAATCATTTGCCGCTTTCCGTAGGAGGGGCTTCAGCCGCGAAGCTTTTCAGCGCCTTCAAGGTCAAACGCGGCTAAAGCGGAACATCACCCTGCCCCTCCAAACTGGCCTTGCATTAAATCGACATATCATGATTAGCACGACACTAATCATCGACGAAAGCGTTGTCTTTACGCCTTGCTTTCAAGCTCTCCAGCGCGAAACTTGATACATAGCAGCACTAACGGCAGATAAGCAATTAGCAGGGCTAGCAGACCATCGATACCACCAAGCCCAACCCACAAAGCAATGGGCAGTAGCCAAAACAGGTTAATCGCAGCAACCGCAAGCGTAACCGGTAAGTGCCGGCCAAATTGGCGGGACGCATATTGATAGGCATGGCTACGGTGAGCTTCATATACCTTATCCCCACGTAGTAGACGCCGTAGTAGGGTAAAAGTGGCATCGACGATAAAGGCACCGAGGAGGATCAACCAACTCCAGAGCAATTGCGGCGCCAGCCAGGCCGCCTGCAGCGATAAAACACCCAGGACGATACCGAGAAAGCCACTGCCCGCATCGCCCATAAAGATCCGCGCAGGGGGGAAATTCCAGAATAGAAAGCCCGCCACAGCGGCCGCCAGCAACATTGGCATTACCCAAACCGTAGGTTGGGCTGAGCCTGCGAAGCCCAACAAGACATACACCAATGCCCCACCAATGCACACGCAAATCGCCTCGACACTGGCAATGCCATCGATGCCGTCCATAAAGTTATAGAGGTTAAGTAGCCATACCAGATAGACCGCTGCCAGCACATGGCCGACCCAGCCCAGATCGACACCGAAGCCAAACAACGTCAAAGGCGGCAGACCACCTAGCCAGAACAGCGCCCAAATGGCCGCGGCAAAATGCCCAAGCAAACGCCAACGCGCGGCGATATGTCCGTGGTCATCGAGAAAGCCCAACACGGCAATACCAGTGCCCGCGCCTAACAACGCCCAGGTCACAGGCCAAGCGAGCAAACCCATGCCGGCCACCAATGGCAAGGCCACCAGGAAACTCACGACAATAGCCACACCACCACCACGTGGCGTCGGCACCGAGTGCGAGCTACGTGCATTGGGGATATCGATCAAGCTGCGGGCCAAGGCGTAACGGCGTAACGCGCCGGTTAAAAAAAGCGCAACGCCGGCGATCGCCGGCAACAACCACCAGATACTCATTTAGCGTGCTGTTCCAAAAAATGCTTGGCCGTTTTGCGTAGCGCTTCATCTACGCTGACCGGCGGAGTCCAGTTAAGTAGCTCACGGGTTTTGCCGATATCCACTTGTAGCGAACCGCACAAGCGCTGGGAAAGGGCTTTCTTGCCAAGGACTGTTGCTCCCGCTTCCAGTAGCCGACTCGGCACTGGCAACAAACGCGCCGGCTTGCCTAAGACTGTGCCCATACGGCGTAACAACTCGCTAGTCGATAAGTCCTCACCATCACTTACCAAAAAGGTTTGATTCGCGGCACCTGGGTGGTCGATGCAGGTCACGATCAGATCCACCAGATTATCCAGGGCAACTAGGCTGCGGCGGTTGTGGATGGCCCCAAAAGGCAAAGGCACGCCCTTGTGTAGCCAGCGCATCATGCTAAGGAAATTGGCTTTCACGCCAGGCCCATACACCAGCACCGGACGGATAATCACCACCTCCATCCCGGTTTCGGTTGCGAGCTCACGCAAGCCCAGTTCGGCCTCCATTTTGGAGACACCATACGGATCAAGCGGAGCCGAATCATCATCGGCTTGGTACGGTTGGCCCGGCGCAGTACCCTCGCCATTTACCTTGATCGAGCTAATAAAGATAAAGCGCCGCGCTCCCGCAGCCGCGGCCTGACGGGCAAGGTTCAAGGTGCCATCGACATTGACCTTGCGGAACTCGGCGAGGGGATCAGAGGAAGCATCGTGCATCACATGAACACGTGCAGCGCAATGAACAACAACCTCCTGTCCTTGCAGGAGCGCCCCCCAACTCGAAGAGTTCGCGAAGTCATCGATTACCCGCAAGCTCGCCCGGGTATCGACCCCATCAACGTGCTTGCGCAACACCGCCGTAACCTGATGTTCAGCTTCTAATAACTCACGCAGTAGACACCGCCCAACGAAGCCGCTCGCGCCAGTCAATGCAATATGCATCGTCAAGTTCTCCCTGCCGAAACCATAACGTCCCTGGCCATTTCTTTCATAATATTGACCCGCGAAAAGTGGTCGACAAAGTCGACACGTGCCACGGTACGCAACTGTAGTTGCTCAAAAGATTTGACCGCTTCCTCGGCGCAACAGGGCGAAAACGTCACCGCATTACTAATATTGGTGTTCACAAACTCCGAGGCATAACCGGCTACCCCGGCCCATATCGGCTTGCCCAGTGCGGCATACTCAAACAGTTTTGAGGGGAGAACCTTTCTGAAGGCATCATGATCGTTAAGATGAAGGAACAGCACATCAGCTGCCTTATATTCGTCGATCAAGGCCTCTCGGTTAACCGGTGCCAACAGCTCAACATTGCTGCAACCGGCCGCAGCCAAAGAGTCGGCTAATTGCTTTCGCCTACCTCCATCACCAATCAAGCGAAAACGCAGACGCCCCTCGAAGCGCTTGGCTAGAGAGGGAATGATCGCGTGCAACCCCTGCCCCTCGCCCATATTGCCCGCATAAACCACATCAAGCACACCTTGGTCGGACGTGACCTCGGCCTCGGGTTGCGCTTGAATAAACTCATCATCAATACCATTGGTGAAAAGTGAAAACTGTTGCTTGGGATAACGGCTTTTGAAATAGGGAAGAAAGCCAGCCGAAACCAAATTCACCTTATCAGCATTGCGGATAGTCCAGGATTCCAGCAAGGAGAATACTGGCTTCAAAAACAAGGTCACCTTCCTGGGCAGCACATCCTTGATCGTATCCACAAAAATATCGCGGATATCCAAGTAAATAGGCGCACGCAGTCGACGCGCCACAAGCGAACCCAGCGCGGCGGTCATCAGGCGCGAAGAAGTGGCATAGACGAGATCGTATTGCTTACCCTTAACTATCTTTAACACGCCCCGCGCATAGGAGAGAAAGGCCTTAGATTGATCGATCATGCCACTCTGGTGGGCAGGCAAGGCAATGCGGTGAACGATAAGCCGCGGATGCACCTCATGCTCAGGTGCATCGTTAGTAAAGGAGCTATAGCGATTAGGCAGAGTGGTAATAAGCTCTATCTGTGCATCCGCAGGTAGCTGTTCAAGCAATGCTTTAACCAGGGCACTCGTACGAAAAGAGCCAGCAGAAAGGTCAGGATGGTAATAAAAACTCAGAATCAAAAGCTTCAAACAGAACCACTCCAACTAATACGTGTTATCAGCTCGCCTGAGAAAAACTCGGCAACGATGCATTGACAGGGAATCGTCGAACCGAACGCAGGATGCCAGCTTGATGGCTGAAGCGTTACCGACGAAGCACCCTCGATTACCAAGCGAATCTGCTGCCCGTCACCCAGCACAGCAATCAGCGCCTCACCATTCCACGTGAAAGCCACGTCAGGATGCACATGCAACCTGGCTACGGCATTGTCATAAGGCCCGGTAACCTCATCAATGACCTGGCAGCTATTAGCGCTGAAGAGCCACTCTCGCCGATGCAGATTTTTACCCTTCAGGCGGCGATAGCCCGTGTGATAGGCACGAACACGAATCTGCTCAGCATCCGCAGCCAGCGCTTCCAGCACCGGAAAGGCTCGCCTTGCGACACGAAAGCCAGCCCACACTTCCGAGGAATTCTCCCCCGCCACTTCCACCGTATTGTGCGCAGCGGTGCTGCGCTGACGATGACGCTCCGCATCTTCCCCGTATTGGGATGTACCTGAATTGACGAAAATCCGTTGCCCGAAAAGACTTAGCTCAAAGCTGAGGGTATCGGCATGAGCATGCCCCGGCTGATAGTCGGGGCCAACTTTAGCCATATCCAACAGGGCTTTGTGCCCTCCTCCTAAATTGACGACGGCATAACCGCTTTGCGCATGGTGGGTAAGAGCAAAAGCCTCAGCCGGACAATTTTCAGCGATGGGCAAGCAGCCACTTAATCTGGAGGCATAAACCTCCAAATCGGACAGAACAGGCGCAATGCCGAAGGCTGCATCATTGAAGAATGAAATCCCGCCATCCGGGTGCTGCATACTGCGCAGCCAGCGCAACCCTCGCGTAATCACCGCGCACCATTCTGGTAGGCGCGCCTTTAGCTCAGGCAAATCGACCCGCTCAGCCAGATTCACCAAGTCGCACATATCCCACAGCAAAGTGGCGTGGTACATGGGCGATAGCTCGAAATGCGCGCCATCCTCGAGGAACTGCTCTTTAACCTCCCGATCGAGAATCTTGAGCCCCTTTGCCAGCCATCGATCGGCATCTGGCCCGGCCAGATAACTGCCACCGAATACCAATGCCTTGGCATTGGCAAACAGATGGTTACCCAGGATGTGATATTCGACTTGCTTGGCAAGCGCCTGCATTTGCGTAGCCAGGCTTGCAAGCCAGTGTGGCTCCAAAGCCTCCTGGCGAGCGAACCACTTAACCAGATTTACGATCCGCAGCGAAAGCGGATAGGGTTCCCAGCCATTGCCGGAGGGCGGCGGATTAGCCTCAATCCATCGGTTCACCAGAGCGCGAGCCAGAGCATTCTGCTCATCGATCCCGACGGCATTCAGGTCGTCCAGATAATGCAGGTTATACAGCCACAGCTTGCTGTACTGCGCAGCATTCCAACTCGAATCGTCGATACGCCCCTTCGCCCCAAGAAACGAAAACTCGATACCATCAGTGGTAGAGGGCTGAATAAACCCAGGCGATGCCCATCTCATCGATGAACGCAGGGCCGCTTCATTCACAGGCTCGACTCGTAATGAACGGGCGCGATAATACAGCCGGTAGATGACTTGCTCCG
>CBIHQF010000201.1:0-7014 GCA_966211665.1 uncultured Pseudomonas sp.
TTCGACTTCACCGGCATGAACGGCCAGCGGCATCAGGGAGACGAGGGAAATAGCGGTTGCCAGGCGGGATATCGAATTCATTAAGGGTTCCTTTCTTGTTGTTATTTACCGGCAAGTCGGATGCTTGCTCTGGAATCGAGTCTAACCATGCTCAGCGCCGCCGCGGGTAACGAAGGGATGCGCAAAGGTCACCGGATGGTTACAAAGCACGAACACCCTACGCATTACGCGGCAGCCAGAGCGTCACCCGCAGACCGCCGTCGCGCAGGTTGCGCAGGCTCAGTTCGCCGCCGTGGCTGTGGGCTATATTGCGCGCGATGCCCAGACCCAGACCGTAGCCCTGCTGTTGCCCGGCCAGGCGGAAATGCGGTTCGAACACCTGCTCCAAGCGCTGTTCGGGCACGCCCGGTCCTTCGTCGTCGACATGCAGGACAAAGGCGCCGCCATCGTCCTCGATATGCAAATGCGCGCGCTCGCCGTATTTCAAGGCGTTGTCCACCAGGTTGCCGATGCAGCGTTTGAGCGCCAGCGGCTTGCCCGGATAAGCGCCGAGCGCCTGGCCGTCGACCGTCACCCGGCCGTTGCCCAGCGGCGCCAGGTAGGGTTCGACCACACAGTTGAGCAACTGGTTGAGATCGACCGGCTCGATGTTCTCGTGAATGTCGGTGTCCTTGACGCACTGCAGCGCGCCCTTGACCAGCATTTCCAGCTCGTCCAGGTCGCGACTGAACTTGGCCTGCACGGCTTCGTCTTCGAGCAGTTCGACACGCAGGCGCAGGCGGGTGATCGGTGTACGCAGATCGTGGGAGATGGCGCTGAACAACTGGCTGCGCTCGCGCAGGTAGCGGCCGATACGCTCGCGCATGCTGTTGAACGCACGGCTGACCTCGACCACCTCGCTGCCGCCGGCCTCGGTCAACGGCTCGACCTCGCTGCCCAGAGACATCTCCCGCGCCGCCACCGCCAGGCGCTTGAGCGGCCGGCTCTGCCAATGCACGAGAATGCCGATAAACAGCAGCAGAAAGCTGCTGGTGAGAATGATGAACCACAGCTGCTGGGCCGGCAGCCCCTGCTGCTCCAGGCTGACATAGGGTTCGGGCATCAAGGAGGCGAGATACAGCCATTCGCCCGGCGAAATCTGGATCTGGGTGACCAGCACCGGCGGATTCAGCGGTTCCAGGCTGAGGGCGTAATGAGCCCAGGAGCGCGGCAATTCCTCAAGCTTCAAGGCGCTGTTGAAGATGCGCAGATCGTCCGGGCTGACGAACTGCGCCGAGACATCCAGATCGCTGCCCAGGCGCTCGCGTAGCGTGGCATTCACCGCGTCGAGCACGGCGCGCTTGCGCGGCGTTTCCGGCAGCACCTGCATACTCAGGGGCTTGTCGTTGAGCGAGACGAAAAACCGCGTACCGCCCATATTGCGCAACTGGTCGAGCACCATCGGCCGGTAGCCGATCGGCAACGAGCGGAAGTAACCGACGCTGGCGGCCATCGACTGCGCCAGGCTGCGCGCGCTGGTCAGCAACCCTTCCATCTGGCTGGCGCGCAGCTGCGAGACCCAGATCACGCTCGACAACGCCTGGGCCAGCAACACCACCAGCAAGGTCAGCAGCAACATGCGCCCGAGCAGCGAACGCGGCACGGGTAGCAGCTTGCGCAGGTTAAACATGGGCTATGTCTCCGTTACGTATTGCATGCTGCGATTTCTCGTAGGAGGGTCCGGGCGGCCGCCTTCCGGGACCTCGGGGCGAGCGCTTGTAGACCTGGTCAGAGCAGCCCTGCGGGCTGCATTCGCCGCGGGGTCGCGCCTCCTACGAACCGCAGGCAATTCGAACCTGGCGATACGCCACAGAACTGCGACATAGACTACACATGGTTATACGGCGTAACTGTGGCCGCCAACTGATAACCGCTGCCGCGCACCGTGCGAATCAGGCGCGCCGGTTTTTCCGTGTCGCGCAGGCGCTGGCGCAGGCGGCTGACGGCCATGTCGACGATGCGTTCCAATGGCATTACCTCGCGGCCACGGGTGGCGTTACCGATGGTGTCGCGGTCGAGGATCTGCTGCGGGTGATCGAGAAACAGCTTGAGCAAGGCGAAATCGGCGCCGGACAGGAACACCTCCTCGCCGTCGGCATGGAACAACCGATGACTGACCATATCCAGGCGCCAGTCATCGAAGGCCAGCACCTCACCGCCACGCTCCTGAGTGAAATGCGCACGCCGCAACAGCGCCTTGATCCGCGCCAGCAATTCGCGTGGGCTGAAGGGTTTACCCAGATAATCGTCGGCGCCCAGCTCCAGACCGATCACCCGGTCGGTCTCGTCGGAACTGGCGGTCAGCATGATGATCGGCACCTGGGCGAAGCGCTGATGCTCGCGCACCCAACGACAGAGGCTGAAGCCATCCTCGTCGGGCAGCATCACATCGAGGATCACCAGGTCGGCCGCTTCCGCACAAAGCCCCTGACGAAAGCCCGCGCCGTCGCCGACGGTGCGCACCTGAAAGCCGGCGCGGCTCAGGTAGGTTTGCAGCAGTTCGCGAATTTCCTGGTCGTCGTCGACCAGCAGAATCGATTTTCCGGGCTGGCTCACAGTCCGCCTTCCTTATTCTGATCAATCGTTCGTGGGAGGGGCTTTAGCCGCGATACGCACAGAGAAATCGCTGCTAAAGCGGAGCGTCATAGCCCTCCCACAACAGTCTCGTAGCCCGGATAAGCGCAGCGCAATCCGGGATTGCGGCGACCCCGGATTGCGCCAAGGCTTATCCGGGCTACTACCCAACCATTTGCTGCAAGGCCACGCCCGCCCCCATCAACCCAGGGTATTCGGCGGTTACCAACCATACCGGGATGCCGTCAAAGTAATCGCTCATGCGGCCCTTGTCGCGGAAGCTGCGTGCAAAACCGCAGGCCAGGAAGAACTCGGCAAAACGCGGCACCACGCCGCCGACGACATAGACGCCGCCGCGCGCGCCCAGAGTCAGCACATTGTTGCCCGCGGCGCGCCCCAGCCAGCAGCAGAATTGCTCGAGCACCGCGACGGCAACCGGGTCGCCGGCCAGCGCCGCGGCCGTGACTTCGGCCGGCGAAGACAGCCGCGACGCATGCCCGTCCACCGCGCAGATCGCCGCATATAGCTGTAACAGGCCGCCACCGCTGAGCACATCCTCGGCGCGCACATGGCCGAGTTGACGGTACAGTTGCTGCCAGAGTTCGGCCTCACGCGGCGTGCCGATCGGCAAATCGACATGCCCGCCCTCGCCCGGCAGCGCCAGCCAACTGCCGTCGACCAAGGCCAGCAAGGTGCCGACGCCAAGGCCGGTACCCGGACCGATCACCACGCAGGGGCGCTCGCGCTCGGCCTCGCCGGGACAGACGACGAGGCGTTCGTCATCGTGCAAACGGGTCATGCCCAGGGCCATCGCCGTGAAATCGTTGACCAACAGCAATTCACGCACCTGCAATTCCCGGCAGAACGCCGCGCGGCTGATCTGCCAGTGGTTGTTGGTGAAACGGAACAGGTCGCCATCGACCGGCCCGGCGCAGGCCAGGCAGACCGAATCGATGGAGCCCAGGGGCAAATCCAACTCAGCCAGATAAACCCGGATCGCCTGCTCCGGCCCGAGGTAATCGGCAACGGGCAAAACCCGCACCGACTCCAACTGCTCGTCGCGCCAGAGCGCGAAACGGGCATTGGTGCCGCCAATGTCACCGACCAGAGCCAGCTTCACTGCAATGCCTCCAGGTCCGCGCTGAACACGCTGGCGCCATGCTCGGCCGGGCTAAAGGCCGCACGCATAAAGCCGAACAGCTCGCGCCCACAGCCGATACCGCCATCGGTCGGCCGCGGTACCACCTCACGGGCGGCCCATTCGGCATCATCGACCAGCGCTTGCAGCGTGCCGGCGACACCATCGACGCGAATCACGTCGCCATCGCGCACCTTGGCCAGCGGTCCGCCGTCCCAGGCTTCGGGGCTGACATGAATGGCCGCGAGCACCTTGCCCGAAGCCCCGGACATGCGCCCGTCGGTGACCAGCGCGACTTTGAAGCCGCGATCCTGCAACACGCCGAGGTAAGGCGTGAGCTTGTGCAGCTCGGGCATACCGTTGGCTTTCGGGCCCTGAAAGCGCACCACGGCGACGAAATCGCGCTCCAGCTCACCGGCCTTGAACGCATCGGCGAGTTCCAGTTGGCTCTGGAATACCCGCGCCGGCGCTTCGACCACCTGGTGCTCGGGTGCCACCGCGGATACCTTGGCCACACCGCGACCGAGGTTGCCGTCGAGCACACGCAGGCCGCCTTCAGGGGAAAACGCCTCGCCGACCGAACGCAGGATATTCGGGTCGAGGCTCGCGCTCGGACCTTCGCGCCAGGCCAATACGCCGTCGTCGAGGAACGGCTCCTTGGTGTAACGCGACAAACCCTGGCCCACCACCGTATAGACGTCCTCGTGCAGCAAGCCGGCCTCGAGCAGCGTGCGCACCATAAAGGGCACGCCGCCGCAGGCATGGAAGTGATTCACGTCGGCTTGGCCGTTGGGGTAGACCTTGGCCAGGCTCGGGGTCACCGCCGACAGATCGGCCATGTCCTCCCAGGTCAGTTGGATGCCCGCGGCGCGGGCGAAGGCCGGGATGTGCAGGGTGTGGTTGGTCGAGCCGCCGGTGGCATTCAGCGCCACCACCGAGTTGACGATGGATTTCTCGTCGATGATCTGGCACAGCGGCACATAGTTGCCGTTCTGCTTGGTCAGCCGGGTGACCTGGCGCGCAGCTTCGCGGGTCAGCTCGTCACGCAGCGGCGTGTAGGGATTGACGAAGGACGAGCCGGGCAAATGCAGGCCCATGATTTCCATCACCACCTGATTGGTATTGGCGGTGCCGTAGAAGGTGCAGGTGCCGGGGCTGTGGTAGGACTGCATTTCCGATTCGAGCAGCTCTTCACGGCTGGCCTTGCCTTCGGCGTAGCGCTGGCGCACCTCGGCCTTCTGCTTGTTGGGGATGCCCGAGGGCATCGGCCCGCCCGGCACGAACACCATCGGCAAGTGGCCGAAGCGCAGCGCGCCGATCATCAAACCGGGGACGATTTTGTCGCAGATGCCGAGCATCAGCGCGGCGTCGAACATGTTGTGCGACAGCGCGACGGCGGTGGCCATGGCGATCACTTCGCGACTGGCCAGGCTCAATTCCATGCCCGGCTCGCCCTGGGTCACGCCGTCGCACATCGCCGGCACACCGCCGGCGAACTGACCGACCGAGCCGATTTCGCGCAGGGCCTGCTTGATCATGTCGGGGAAATGCTCGTAGGGCTGATGCGCCGAAAGCATGTCGTTATAAGCCGAGACGATGCCGACGTTGGCCTCGTTGGTCAGGCGCAGGCGTTGTTTGTCGCTGGGCGAACCGCAACCGGCCACCCCATGGGCGAAGTTCGCGCACTGCAGACTGCTGCGGTGCGGCCCCTCGCTGGCAGCGGCGCCCATCTGCGCCAGGTAGCGCTCGCGGGTGGCTCGGCTACGGGCGATCAGGCGGTCGGTTACCTCTTGAACACGGGGATGCATGGGTCAACTCCAGGTTAACGTGAAAGTCGTACAGCGACGCCATCCTTACGCCCTTCTCCCTTTAAGAGGAAGGTGGCGCGAGGCGCCGGATAAGGGAAGCGGGTATACCGTGGGAGGGCCCGATGATTCGGGGTCTTTCGCGGTGCGCCCGCTAACGAGCATTAGCTGTATGTAGTTTTAACAAAATATTGCCAGTTAAAACGCTTGATTTCTAGTTTCATGAGCATAATCTTGTAATAAAACAACAAAACCCCAACGAGACCTTACTTATGACTCTGCGAATCGCCATCAATGGTTTCGGCCGTATCGGCCGCAACGTCCTCCGTGCGCTCTATACGCAGGACTACCGCCAACATCTACAGGTCGTGGCAATCAACGACCTGGGCGACAGCGCGATGAACGCGCACCTATTCAAGTACGACAGCGTACACGGCATTTTTGACGGCCAGGTCGAGCACGATCAGGAAAACCTGACGATCAATGGCGATCGTATCGCCGTCAGCGCCATCCGCAACCCGGCGGAATTGCCGTGGAAGGATCAGCGGATCGACGTGGTGTTCGAATGCACCGGGCTGTTCACCGACCGCGACAAAGCCGCCGCGCATATCGCTGCCGGCGCGCGCAAGGTGATCATCTCCGCGCCGGCCAAAGGCGCCGATGCGACCGTGGTGTACGGCGTCAACCACGACACCCTGCGCCAATCCCATCAGATCATCTCCAACGCCTCCTGCACCACCAACTGTCTGGCGCCGGTGGCCCAGGTGCTGCAGCGCGCCCTGGGCATCGAACAGGGGCTGATGACCACCATCCACGCCTACACCAACGACCAGAACCTCTCCGACGTCTATCACAGCGACCCTTACCGTGCGCGCTCGGCCACCCAATCGATGATCCCGACCAAAACCGGCGCGGCCGAAGCCGTGGGCCTGGTGCTGCCGGAATTGGCCGGCAAATTCACCGGCATGGCGGTGCGGGTTCCGGTGATCAACGTGTCGCTGGTCGACCTGACCCTGCAAGTGCAGCGCGAAACCAGCGCCGACGAGGTCAACGCCCTGCTCCTGGCGGCCAGCAAGCAATCCAAGGTGCTCGGCTACAACGACCTGCCGCTGGTCTCCTGCGACTTCAACCACAACCCGCTGTCGGCGATCTTCGACGCCAACCACAGCAAAGTCAGCGGCAAGCTGGTCAAAGTCATGGCCTGGTACGACAACGAGTGGGGCTTCTCCAACCGCATGCTGGATAACTGCCTGGCCCTGTGCCGCGCTGAGTGAGGACGCTCGTAGCCCGGATGAAATCCTGGGCATCCGTGGCGGCAATATGCCCACGGATTGCATACGGGCTACGGAATTGAGTCATGTGCAGGGGGGATTGGGGCGCGTAGCTGACGCTTTTTTCACCACCGCAGTTGGTGGATGGGTGAAGCGTCATCCACCCTTGTATGTTGAGTCCATGGTC
>CBIHQF010000202.1:0-6999 GCA_966211665.1 uncultured Pseudomonas sp.
TTTTGCTACATTATTGTTGTTGCGGTGGCGGTGGTGTGTGGTTGGGGATTTCGCGGGTATTTATCTTGACGGCGCTTAACGAAGCGGGGCTGAAGCCCCCCCCACCCAGCCCTGGTATTGAACCGACACATGATGGTAGTCACGACACTAGTGTTTTCCGGCAAGCCTGTAATGACCTATGCGCCGCGCCGCCGGTTGATACAATGCCAGCCGCTTTAGCCGTGGTTGATCTGTCTATGGAGGCAGCAGTGGAACAAGAGTCCTGGCACATCCTGATCGTCGAGGACGACCAGCGTCTGGCCGAGCTGACCCGCGATTATCTGCAGGGCAACGGCTTGGTCGTCAGCATCGAAGCCGATGGCGCGCGGGCGGCCGCGCGCATTCTGCAGGAGCAGCCGGATCTGGTGATCCTCGACCTGATGCTGCCGGGCGAGGACGGCCTGTCGATCTGCCGCAAGATTCGCGGCCAGTACGACGGTCCGGTGCTGATGCTCACCGCGCGCACCGACGACATGGACCAGGTGCTCGGCCTGGAAATGGGCGCCGACGATTACGTGTGCAAGCCGGTGCGTCCACGGGTGCTGCTGGCGCGTATCCGCGCTTTGCTGCGGCGGCACGAGGGCAACGCGGACGAGGCGGCGACCGAGCGGCGGCGTTTGCAGTTCGGCCGCCTGATCATCGACAGCGCCATGCGCGAGGCCTGGCTGGGCGAGCAGTCGATCGAGTTGACCAGTGCCGAATTCGATCTGCTCTGGTTGCTGGCCGCCAACGCCGGGCGGATCCTTTCGCGCGAGGAAATCTTCAATGCCTTGCGCGGCATCGAATACGACGGCCAGGACAGGTCCATCGATGTGCGCATCTCGCGCATCCGCCCGAAAATCGGCGATGACCCGGTGCATCCGCGGCTGATCAAGACCGTGCGCAGCAAAGGCTATCTGTTCGTTGCCGAGGCGGCTGAAGCCCTAGGGGGCTGCTGAGGGTTCGTTCGTGGCCGCGCCGGAGCCGGTTATTGTGCGGAGCAAGGCATGAGGAGAGGAATTTTGTTCAGCACATCCATGTGCTTCACCCCTTCGGGGCTTGCGCGCAAAAACGCTCCCGGCGTTTTTGTGGTTATTCCAAATGAGCGACGAATAACGCAGCAACGCGCAATAACCGGCCCGGCCCTTTGGGTTGCAAAGCAACGCGGCTCGCGAACGGGCCCCTGGTAGCCCCCAATATGAATTCGATTTTCCTGCGTATCTATGGCGGCATGCTCAGCGTGCTGGTGCTGGTCGCGCTGCTCGGCGTGGCGACGCTGCACCTGGCCAACGAGGTGCGTTCGGAGCAATACCGCGAGGACCTGGCGCGCGGCACTTTCCGTCTGATGGCCGATAACCTGAAGCCGATGAGCGAACTGGAGCGGCGCCGTTCGCTGGTGCTGTGGTCGCGCTTGTTGGGCATTCCCCTGAGCATCCAGGCGTTGTCCAACGTCGATCTCGACAGTGTGGCGCGTAACCGCGTGCAGCGCGGCCAGGTGCTGGTGAAGCAGACCGGCCCGCATGCGGCAACCATTTACAGCCTGATCGGTAAGCAACAACAGTTATTGCTCGCCGGCGAAGTGCAGCAGATCAGCGAACAACTGGCGCGCGCCACGGTTTACTTGCTGATCGACGAGTTGATTCGCCACCCCGTGCCCGACCAGCCGCAGCGCTTGGCCGAGCTCAAGCAGGCCAAGCAGTTCGGCTTCGATCTGCGCCTGGTCCGCCTCGAACAGGCCGCCCTCGACGACGACCAACGACGCCGCGTGGACGAGGGCGATACGGTGATGGCGCTGGGCAAGGGCGGCGACAGTATCCACGTGTTCGCCGGCATCGTCGGCACCCCCTGGGTGCTGGAAATCGGCCCGTTGTACCAGATGGATCCGTATCCGCCTCAGTTGCTGGTGCTGATCGGCGCCCTCGGCTTGAGCCTTATCGGGCTGATGGTTTACCTGCTGGTGCGTCCGCTGGAGCAGCGTTTGCGTGGCCTGGAGGCGGCGGCGTCGCTGATCGCCAGCGGGCGTCTGGATGCGCGCGTGCCAAGCCATGGCAGCGACTCGGTGGGGCGCCTGGCCGCGACCTTCAACGCCATGGCCGAGCACTTGCAGCGTTCGCTGAATATTCAGCGCGAGATGGTGCGCGCGGTGTCCCATGAGCTGCGTACGCCGGTGGCGCGCCTGCGTTTCGGCCTGGAAATGATCGGCGATGCCGAGAACGAAACGGCGCGGCGCAAATATATGGAGGGCATGGACAGCGATATCCAGGACCTCGACAAACTGGTCGACGAGATGCTGACCTATGCGCGGTTGGAGCAGGGCGCGCCGGCCTTGAGTTTCCAGCAGGTCGATCTGGCCGGTTTGATCGATCAGGTGATCGGCGAGCTGGCGCCGCTGCGCGCCGAAGTGCGGGTCGAGCGCGGGCCTTCGCAGGATGCCCCCGATGGCGGCGGAGCCTGTGTCGAGGCCGAGCCGCGTTACCTGCACCGCGCCGTGCAGAACCTGGTGAGCAATGCCATGCGCCATGCCGAAGGACGGGTGTCGGTCAGTTACCGGATCGGCCGGCAGCGTTGCCGTATCGATGTCGAGGATGACGGGCCGGGCGTACCGGAAGCCTCCTGGGAGCATATCTTCACCCCCTTCCTGCGCCTCGACGACAGCCGCACCCGCGCCTCCGGTGGCCATGGCCTGGGCCTGTCGATCGTGCGGCGGATCATCTACTGGCACGCCGGTCGCGCGCAGATCGGCAGCAGCGCCAGCCTCGGCGGCGCCTGCTTCACCCTGATCTGGCCGCGCAAGCAGGCGTGATGCAGCTGCGATACCCCGGACTTCAGCCGGGCTCAGACAACGACACAGGGCTCGTGGGAGGCGCGACCCCGCGGCGAATGCGGCCCGCAGGGCTGCCCTGGCGAACCCAAAAAGCTCGCCCCGAGGTCGGGCCTCCTACGGGCCTGCGTGCCCGATAGGTCGGGTAGCGGCAGGTTACTTGTCGGCGACCCCGTAAATGAACGCCGCGTAACCCGACGGGGCATCTACGCGGGCCATTGTTGGGTTACGTGGCGCCGGATGGCGATGTCGTTGCTCAAGCCGTGATAGTCGCCGCTAACGCCAACCTACGATGCCGTGGGCCGAATAAGCGCCAGCGCAATCCTGGGGTAAATTTCTCCCGGATTGCGCCAAGGCTTATCGGGCTACGGAACCGCCTTTATTCGCCACGCACTTCGATACGCCGGCCGCTGGTGCGTTCGGCTTTCGGCAGCTCGATACGCAATACGCCGTTGCGGTAGCTGGCCGAGGATTTATCGGCAAGCACGGGCAGCGGCAGCGGAATGCTGCGGTGGAAACTGCCGAAGGCGCATTGGCGTACCCGGTATTGGCCGCTGGTGGATTCCTGCTCGTAGCTCTTTTCGCCGCGCACGATCAGCATGTCGTTGCGCACTTCGATATTCAACTGATCCTTCTCCATGCCGGGCACTTCGAGGCGCACGATGAACTTGTCGTTGTCCTCGAACACATCGCCGGCCAGCAACGCCCAGTTGGCCGAGGGGAAGTCGGCGGATGCCGGGGCTCGTTCCGGTGCCTTGTCCTTGGCCGGGGTAAAGCGGGTCAGGGTGCCGCTGGTGCGTTCGCGCAGCTGGCGCCAGCCATCGCTGAGCGAGTGCCAGGTATCCTCCAGACCTTGTTTCAGTTCATTGAGTTTCTCCATAGCGGTGACCTCTGGATCGAGCGGCCATGCCGGCTGGATCGGCACGACCGCTCGAGGGTTCAGGCGACATTGATTTCGATCCGGCGCGGTTGCGCATGCGGATGCTTGGGAATACGCAGGTTGAGCACGCCGTCGCGCAACTGCGCGTCGATCTTGCTGCTGTCCAGCTCGCTGCTCAGGCTGAAAGCGCGGCGATAGCGCGATAGGCGCACTTCGGCATAGGCCGCCTCCATGTTCTCGGGGGTGTCCTGGGCGATATCGCCCTCGATCAGCAAGGTGTCGTTATCGACCCGCAATTCGAGTTTGTCCTTGGGCACGCCGGGCAGGTCGGCGACCAGCAGGATGCCGTCCTTGTTCTCGTACACATCCACTTGCGGCAGCAGCGCCTGGATCTCTTCCGGGCGTTCGTTGCGTTTGGCGACTTGTTTGTCGGTCATGGCAATTTCCTCCTGAGAGCGATCTCATTGAATGGTGATGCGCTTGGGTTGCGCCGATTCCTGGCGCGCCACGCTGATATGCAGCACACCGTTGCGGTACTGCGCGTTGACCTTGTCCGGGTCGGCATCCTTGGACAGGTTGACGGTGCGCTTGAAACGCCCGCTGAACCGCTCGTTGGCGTAAACCGAGAGGCTGTCGTCGTCTTGCGGCTGCGCGCTGGTGCGCTCGCCGCTGATCGACAGCAGGCCGTGGTCGATCTGGATATCGAGGGTTGCCGGATCGACGCCCGGGGCGAATGCGTAGACCTCGATACTTGTGGGCGTGCTGCCGATATTGAGCGCCGGGAAGGCGCCATTGGTCAGGGCGCGGATGCTGCCGGGGCGGCCAAGGCTGGTGAACTCTTGCTGCAACTCGCGCTGCAAACGCTCGAACTCGGCGAGCAAGCCGCCGGGGAAGCTGAATAAGGACTCGTACATCGCGAACCTCCTGTGTGAAGACGATCTGGAAACTGTCTGCGGCGCTCAAGGACGGGCCTTCAAGCACCGTCAAGCACCGTTGCGAGGAATATGTCGATGGCCAGGGGCGGCTTCAAGGGCGGTGTTAAGAATGTTATCGAATGAGTTATATCGGCCTGGAATAGGGCGGGTATGGCCGGTTGGAGAGGGGCAGACCTTGTAGCCCCGGATGAAATCCGGGGCGGTTTTGTGGCCGCTACCGATGTCCCGGATCGCATCCGGAAAGTAGGAGGCCCGACCTCGGGGCGAGCTTTTGCATGCGGGGCTAATGATTGGGCGTCCCTGCGGGCCGCATCGCCGCGGGGGCGCGCCTCCTACGTGTACGGTTGCCAGCGCATGGATCGATGTCGATGCAAAGGATCTGGTGCGTCGTCATCCAGGCATGCGGGGCGATCCCGGATCGCGCCAAGGCTTATCCGGGCTACCAGGCGGTAAACAGGGGGGTGTCGCAGATCAGAACGGTGCCGCGCACTCGAAGCGCATGCGTTCGCCGGTTTGCGGGTGGGTCAGGGCGAGCATGCTGGCGTGCAGGCACAGGCGCGGGTAGGCGGCGAGGGCTTGTGCATGGGCGTACAGACCGTCGCCGAGCAGCGGGTGGCCGATGGACAGCATGTGCACGCGCAGTTGGTGCGAGCGGCCGGTGATCGGTGTCAGCTCGACCCGGCAATGGTCGCCGCAGCGCTCGAGGATGCGCCAATGGGTCAGGGCGTGTTTGCCCAGCTCATGGTCGACCACGTGGCGCGGTTTGGTCGGCGGGTCGTAGCGCAGCGGCAGGTCGATGCTGCCGCTGTCCTGCTCGGGTTGGCCCCAGCACAGCGCGGTGTAGGCTTTCTCGGTTTCGCGGTCGTGGAACTGCCGCGACAGTTCGCGGTGGCTGTCCGGGTCGCGGGCCAGGACGATGATCCCCGAGGTTTCCCAGTCCAGGCGATGGACGATGCGTGCTTCCGGGTAGCCGTTTTCCTGCAGGCGGGTGACCAGGCAATCCTTGTTGTCCTCGGCGCGACCGGGCACCGAGAGCAGCAGGGTGGGCTTGTTGATCACCAGCAGGGCGGCGTCCTGGTGGAGGGTTTCTACGTGGCTGAGGGGCATGGGAATTCTTGAGTCGGAGAGCGGTTGCGTAGGAGCGGCCTTGGCCGCGATTGGGCATTTTAGCGAAAGAGGCTCGCGGCCAAGGCCGCTCCTACAAGTGCGTTGTGCTGCCAAAATGGCGGCCATCGAGGCCGCCATCTGTTTAGATGCTACTGCCAAGACAGCCGTATCAGCGATCCGGCAGAGTGATATTCAGTTCCAGGATCGAGCAGCTGCCCTGGTTCTCCAGCGCGACCTGGACCTGGTCCGAGTCGATATTGACGTACTTGCGGATCACTTCGACCAACTCCTGTTGCAGCGCCGGCAGGTAGTCCGGCTGGCTGCGCTGGCCGCGCTCGTGGGCGACGATGATCTGCAGACGCTCTTTCGCAATGGACGCAGTGGTTTCTTTTTTGCGTTCGCGAAAGAAGTCAAAAATATTCATTCACGACCTCCAAACAGGCGTTGCATGAGTCCTTTCTTCTGCACGTCGAGGAAGCGGTGCGGCACTTCCTTGCCGAGCAGGCGGTCGACGGCGTCGCTGTATGCCTGGCCGGCGTCGCTCTGGTCGTCGAGGATTACCGGCACGCCCTGGTTCGAGGCTTTGAGCACGGCTTGCGATTCCGGGATGACGCCGAGCAGGCGGATGGCGAGGATCTCTTCGACGTCTTCCACGCCGAGCATTTCGCCGCGGGTCACGCGCTCGGGGTTGTAACGGGTCAGCAGCAGGTGTTCCTTGATCGGCTCTTCGCCTTTCACGGCGCGGCGCGATTTGCTCGCCAGCAGGCCGAGCATGCGGTCGGAGTCGCGCACCGAGGAGACTTCCGGGTTGGTCACGACTATCGCCTCATCGGCGAAGTACATGGCCAGGTGGGCGCCTTTCTCGATACCGGCCGGCGAGTCGCAGACCACGTATTCGAAGTCCTTGCGCAATTCCTCGATGACCTTTTCCACGCCTTCTTCGGTCAGCGCGTCTTTGTCGCGGGTCTGGCTGGCGGCCAGCACATAGAGGTTTTCCAGGCGCTTGTCTTTGATCAGCGCCTGCTTCAGCGTGGCTTCGCCGTTGACCACGTTGACGAAGTCGTACACCACGCGGCGCTCGCAGCCCATGATCAGGTCGAGATTGCGCAGGCCGACGTCGAAGTCGACGATGACTGTCTTGTGGCCGCGCAGAGCGAGGCCGGTACCGATGGCGGCGCTGGTGGTGGTTTTACCGACGCCACCCTTGCCGGAAGTGACTACGAGGATCTTGGCCAAGG
>CBIHQF010000203.1:0-6978 GCA_966211665.1 uncultured Pseudomonas sp.
TGGGTGCCGAGTCTGTTGGCCAGGTAATTGAGCAGGCCGGTCGAGGCCAACGATTTTGCCACCAGGCGCACGGGCAGCTTTTGCCCCAGGTGCTGGGCGAGCAGATCGGCATTCTGATCGAGGCGTTCCAGGTCGATGACCAGCAAGGGGATGCCGCCCCCCTCGCGTCGCAACAACTGATTAAGTGCGGCGAAGTAGCTGGCATGGGGCTGGCCGTGGTCGCTCGGGCGCAGCGCCCAGGCCCCGAGCAGTCCTATGGCGCCGAAGCCGAGCAGGCTGCGGCGTTTCACCGTGGCCAGCGCTGCTGCAGGCGTTGCGCAAGCTGCTGGGCGGCGCGGTATTCATCGTCCAGGCGGGCGACCAGCTCGGCGACCGTCGGTAGATCGTCGATGGCACCGACGCCTTGTCCGGCCGACCAGACGGTTTTCCAGGCCTTGGCTTCATCGCTGACCGGCTTGAGCTTCTCGCCGTAATTGACCTCGCCCTTGTTTTGTAGCTGCTTGAGGTCGTAGCCGGCCTGTTCCAGGCTCTGGCGCATAAAGCTCGCCGGCACCCCGGAAACCGCTGGGGTGTGCACGATATCGGCGGCGTGGGCATCCAGGATCATCTGCTTATAGGCCGCCGGAGCGGCATTTTCCCGGGTGGCGATAAAGCGCGTACCGAGATAGGCCAGGTCGGCGCCGAGTAGTTGCGCGGCGAGGATCTCATGCCCCCGATTCAGGCAGCCGGCCAGTAGCAGCGTCTTGTCGAAGAACTGGCGGATCTCCGCGATCAACGCAAAGGGGCTCCAGGTGCCGGCATGGCCACCGGCGCCGGCCGCTACCGCGATCAGGCCATCTACTCCGGCTTCTGCGGCCTTTTCGGCATGCCGTCGGGTGGTGACGTCATGGAACACCAGGCCGCCATAGCTGTGCACCGCGTCGACCACTTCCTTCACCGCGCCCAGGCTGGTGATCACCACCGGTACCTTGTGCTCGACGCAGATTGCCAAGTCGGCCTGCAGGCGCGGATTGCTGCCATGCACGATCAGGTTGACCGCGTATGGGGCGGAGTCCACCGCCAAGCCGCTTTCGATTTCCTCCAGCCAGGCCTTGAAACCGCTGCTTTCGCGCTGGTTCAGCGCGGGAAAACTACCGACTATGCCGCTGTGGCAGCAGGCCAGTACCAACTGCGGGTCGGAGACCAGAAACATCGGCGCGGCCACGACCGGCAGGCGCAGGCGCTGTTCGAGCAGGGCGGGAAGGCTCACGGGGATTCTCCTTGGTGATTAGCAGGCCGTTGAAAAACGTAGGCGAGGAAGCCGAGACAAGGCAAAAACAGGCGAGGAGGCGGAGTTTACTGCTGTAAATGAGCATTCCGAGTCTGTTTTTAACGCAGTATCGGCAACGCAGGTAGTTTTTCAACAGCCTGCTAGAAGGGTTTGACGACGACCAGGATAACAATGGCGAGCACCGCCAGAACGGGCGCCTCGTTGAACCAGCGGTAAAACACATGGCTTCGCTGGTTCTCGCCACGGGCGAAGCGCTTGAGCTGGGCGCCGCAGATGTGGTGATAGGCGATCAACAGGATCACCAGCGTCAGCTTGGCGTGCATCCATCCTTGGCTGAAGTAGTAGCCGGGGTTGAGGCTGATCAGCCAGATGCCGAAAACCAGGGTGGCGATCATCGAGGGCAACATGATGCCGCGGTACAGCTTGCGCTCCATCGTGCGGAAACGTTCGCGGCTGATCTCGTCCTCGCTCATGGCGTGATAGACGAATAAACGTGGCAGATAAAACAACCCGGCGAACCAGCACACCATGGCGATAATGTGCAGGGCCTTGAGCCACAGATAGAGCATTGGTCGACTTCCAGGGCAGTTAAGTGGCTCGATAGTAGTGCTCGATGGCCCTTACGTCATCTGTGCGGTTGGCCGTTGGCGATTGCGGCCGTATTATCGGCAGCTTTCCAATGGTTTTTCCGCAAGGGGTAGGGTAATGGTCAAGGTCGGTATCGTCGGCGGCACGGGTTACACCGGGGTCGAGCTGTTGCGTCTGCTGGCGCAGCATCCGCAAGCGCAGGTGGTCGTGATCACCTCCCGTTCCGAGCGGGCATGCGCGTCGACGAGATGTACCCGAACCTGCGCGGCCATTACGACGACCTTGCGTTCAGCGTGCCGGATGTCGCGACCTTGGGCGCCTGCGATGTGGTGTTCTTCGCTACGCCGCACGGCGTCGCCCATGCCCTTGCAGGCGAGCTTCTGGCCGCCGGTACCAGGGTGATCGACCTGTCCGCCGACTTCCGCCTGCAGGATGCCGAGGAATGGGGCAAGTGGTACGGCCAGCCCCATGGCGCCCCCGACCTACTGCCCGAAGCGGTGTACGGCCTGCCGGAAGTCAACCGTGAAGCGATCAAGCAGGCCCGTCTGATCGCAGTGCCGGGTTGCTACCCGACTGCCGCCCAGTTGGCGTTGATTCCGTTGCTGGAAGCGGGGATGGCGGATGCCTCGCAGTTGATCGCCGACTGCAAGTCCGGCGTCAGCGGGGCCGGGCGTGGCGCCAGTGTCGGTTCGCTATTCAGCGAGGCCGGCGAAAGCATGAAAGCCTACGGGGTGAAGGGGCATCGACATCTACCGGAAATTCGCCAGGGCTTGCGCCGGGCGGCAGGCAAGGATGTGGGCTTGACCTTCGTGCCCCATCTGACGCCGATGATTCGCGGCATTCATGCGACGCTCTACGCGACCGTGCGGGATAAATCGGTCGACCTGCAAGCATTGTTCGAGCGGCGTTATGCCAATGAACCCTTCGTCGATGTGATGCCGGCCGGTAGCCACCCGGAGACGCGTAGCGTGCGCGGCGCCAACGTCTGCCGTATCGCCGTGCATCGGCCACAAGATGGCGACCTGGTCGTCGTGCTTTCGGTGATCGACAACTTGGTCAAAGGCGCCTCCGGGCAGGCCGTGCAGAATATGAATATTCTCTTCGGTCTCGATGAGCGTCTGGGGTTATCGCATGCGGCCCTGTTGCCCTGATGGGGGCCTGGGAGGTTCGTCTCAGCGATCCGGGGCGGGTCAGGCGGACGAGACTGGCGTTTCTGCTCGCGATCTTGCTGATACCCGTGGCGTTCTATAGTGGCACCTTATGGCAGGCACATAACACACAGGCGGTGATGGCCGAACATCAGCCCATGCAAGCTCGCATTATGGAGCTCGAAGCCGAACTGGATGAGTTGCGTCAGCGCCTGACGGTGGTCGGTAGCGGTAAGAAGGTGGCGCAGCAGGCCAATGAGCAGAATCGTTTGACCATCAAGTTGCTCGAAGAGCAAATCTACAAGCAACAGCAGGATCTCGCGTTCTATAAAGGCGTGCTGGCGCCAGCCAGTCGCCGCGAGGGTTTGCGCGTTCGTGCCTTTGAGCTGCAGGCCACGGACAAGCCGCTGCATTTCCGCTACAAGTTACTACTGAGCCGGGTCGGCAAAGGCGACACGCCGCTTGCGGGGCAATTGTCGATTACGGTGGAAGGGCGCCAAGGCGATAAAGCCGTCAGTCTGCCCCTGGCTGAGCTGACCCAGGGGTTGCCCGATCAACTGAGTGCGCAACCATTGCCGTTCTCATTCAAGCATTTCCAGGCCATTCCCGACGCAGGGCGTTTTGCCGAGCTGCGTTTGCCCGAAGGGTTCGAACCCAGCCAGGTCAAAGTGCGCGCCGAAGTCAAAGGCGAGAAGCCGTTGGAGCGCGTATTCAAATGGATCGATAAAGAGTGACAATTGCGAATGTGGAGTAAAGACAAGAGCAAGACCGACTTGCAGCGTTTCAGCGGTAAAACCAGCCTGATCGCCGCGGGCGCAGAACTCTGTGGCGATTTGCGCTTTCAAGGCGCGGTGCAGGTGGATGGGCGGGTCAGCGGTAATTTATTGACCACCGATGGCATGGTTCGGGTCAGTGTAGAGGGGCAGGTTGAAGGTGAGCTCCGCGCCCCCCATATAGTGGTGGACGGAGAGGTGATCGGCGATATTTACGCCAGTGAACACCTGGAGTTGGGCACTCGAGCGCGCGTACGTGGCAATCTGTATTACGGCCTGATGGAGATGGCCATGGGGGCACAAATCGAGGGGCGCCTATGCCACCTCAAAGACGAACCTCGTCCGCTCGAGTTACCGAATAAATATGAATCTGCAGAATAGTTGACCGCTTTTGTAGGGTAAGCGGATAATGCAGAGCCTCAACGCAGCATGGCGCTTTGCGCCGGGAGATAGTCAGCATGAGCGTCGAAACCTTCACCCCCACAGCTTTGCTCTTCACGCAAGGCGCGGCGAGCAAGGTGAAGAGCCTGGTCGATGAAGAAGGCAACCCACGCCTGAAGTTACGCGTATTCGTAACGGGCGGCGGTTGCTCGGGTTTCCAGTATGGTTTCACCTTCGATGAAGAAGTCGCCGATGACGACACCATTGTCGAGCGCGAGGGTGTCAGTCTGGTGGTCGACCCCATGAGCTACCAATACTTGGCCGGTGCCGAAGTCGATTACCAAGAAGGCTTGGAAGGCTCACGCTTTATCATCAAGAACCCGAATGCCACCACTACCTGCGGTTGCGGTTCGTCCTTCTCGATCTAACGATTCGCTATCACTCGAAGATGCGCCGTGCTTAGCACGGCGTTGTCGTTTCTGGCGTGTGGAAAACCAGCGTTCAGGCGGGGTAGATGGCGCCCAGTACCCGCAGGCCGCGCGCACCTGTGACGCTGGGGCGGTTTGCCGGTATGGCTTCCAGGCAGCAGTGGGCGAGCCAGGCGAAGGCCATGGCTTCCACCCAGTCGGCGGGCACGCCATAGGCGGCAGTACTGTCCACCGCGCATTCGGGCAGCAACTCGGCCAGTCGGCGCATCAGTACGCCGTTATGGGCGCCGCCGCCACATACCAGCAACGCTTCGGTGCGTTCCTGGGCCGTGGTCAATGCCCTGATTATGCTGGAGGCGCTGAGCTCGAGCAGCGTGGCTTGGACATCGGCGGGGGCGTAGGGCGGCAACTGGCTCAGGTGCTGGTCCAGCCAAGCCAGATTGAACAGCTCGCGTCCCGTGCTTTTTGGGCCTTGTGTCTGGAAGTAAGGAGCATCCAATAATGAATGCAACAGCTGTGCTTGCACCTGGCCGCTGCCTGCCCAGGCACCGTCTCGGTCATAGGGTTCACCGCAATGGCGCTGAATCCAGGCGTCGAGCAGCACGTTGCCAGGGCCGCAATCGAAGCCCTGTATCGGCTTGCCGGCTTCGAGCAGGCTCAGGTTGCTGAAACCGCCGATATTCAATACCGCACGAGGGCTGTCCTGCGCACCGAACAAAGCTTCATGGAAGGCCGGAACCAGTGGCGCTCCTTGCCCTCCGGCCGCCAGGTCGCGGCGCCGAAAATCGCTCACCACGCAGATGCCGGTCAGTTCGGCGAGCAATGCCGGGTTGCCGATCTGCAGGGTAAAGCCGCGCGCCGGTTCGTGACGGATGGTCTGACCGTGGCTGCCTATCGCGCGTATGGCGGCAGGTTCCAGGTTCTGTTGCCGCAATAGAGTCGCTATACCTTGCGCTGCCAGATCCACCCACTGTTGTTCGGCCACTGCTGTACGGGCGATTTCATCCGGACCCGGGCTGCAGAGCGCCAGCAGGTCGGCGCGCAACTCACTGGGCATGGGCACGTAGTGAGTCGCGAGGAGCTGTGTTCGTTGGGATTGCTCGATCAGGGCGATGTCCAGGCCGTCGAGGCTGGTGCCGGACATCACCCCCAGGTAGTACGGCATCTATATCAGCGCTTATTGAGGGCGAGCAGGGTGGACTTCTCTTGATCCATCCGCGCCATCAAAGGCGTGCTCAGTTGCATAAAGCGGGCTTTCTCATTACGGGCGATGGGGTCGGCCATCGGCAGCTTCAGGCTCAGCGGATCGACGTGTACGCCGTTGACCTGGAATTCGTAATGCAAGTGTGGGCCGGTGGAGAGGCCAGTGGTGCCGATATAACCGATTATTTGCCCTTGCTTGACGCTGCTTCCGCTTCGAATCCCCTTCGCAAAACCGTTCATGTGCGCATAAAGGGTGCGATAACGCTGGCCGTGCTGAATGATAACGGCATTGCCATAGCCACCATGACGCCCCGCCAGTGTGACTTTGCCATCGCCAGCTGCCTTGATCGGCGTGCCTCGGGGCGCTGCGTAATCGACACCTTTGTGGGCGCGGATCTTGTTCAGCACCGGGTGGCGTCGGCCCATGGAAAAACGCGAGCTGATGCGCGCGAAGTCCACCGGTGTGCGGATAAAGGCCTTGCGCATGCTGTTGCCGTCGGCGCTGTAGTAGCTGGTGTTGCCTTGTTTGTTGGTATAGCGAACGGCGGTGAAGGTCTTGCCGCGATTGGTGAAGCGTGCTGACAGGATGTCGCCGGTACCGACGCGCTTACCGTTCACCACCTTTTCTTCATAGATCAGCTCGAATTCGTCGCCCTCACGGATGTCCAGGGCGAAGTCGATGTCGTAACCGAAGATATTGGCTAGGTCCATGGTCAAGCCATGGGAGAGTCCCGCACGCTTGGCCGAGAGGAACAAGGAACTGTTGATTACGCCGCGGATATAGGTGTTTCTGACATCGGGTTTGACCAGCTCGCGTTTGAACGCATAGCCGTTTTCGTTCTTGGTCAGGCTGATGCTTTCGAGCTCGCTCAACTTGGTTCGCAGGCTCTCCAACTGGCCATCTTGGTCCAGCTGGAATGCTAGTGATTGGCCGACTTTGAGGCGGCTGAACTGCTTGGCTTCCTTGCTGCTTTTCAGAACCTCATGCAGGGTGGTGGCAGAGAGTCCGACACGATCGAAAACCGTGGAAAGGGTATCGCCGTTGGCGACGGTGACCGTTTTTTGGTTGGGGTCGATAGTTTCTTCGCTTGCTGGCGCATCGGCAACGGCGCCATTGTCTTGGGCGGCAGTAGCGGATTCGTTCTGTGGGGCGTCTATCTTGGCGAAAGGCGATGGTGCGTTTTCCT
>CBIHQF010000204.1:0-6973 GCA_966211665.1 uncultured Pseudomonas sp.
CAGCTTGGCCGCGTAGTAGGAGCGCAGGTATTCCGGGTTCAGATGATCCAGGTAGGTGCGCGCCTTGATAAAGGTGCCGCGCGACTTGGACATTTTCTGCCCGTTCACCGTCAGGTAACCGTGCACGGCGACCGCTGTCGGCTTGCGCAGGCCCGCGCCTTCGAGCATCGCCGGCCAGAACAGGGCGTGGAAGTTGACGATGTCCTTGCCGATGAAGTGATACAGCTCGGCGGTCGAGTCCTTGCCCCAGAATGCGTCGAAATCCAGCTCGGGCGTGCGGTTGCAGAGGTTTTTGAAGCTGGCCATATAGCCGATCGGCGCGTCCAGCCAGACGTAGAAATATTTACCCGGTTCGTCCGGGATCTCGAAGCCGAAGTAGGGCGCATCGCGGCTGATATCCCACTCCTGCAGGCCGGAATCCAGCCATTCGGCGATCTTGTTGGCGACCGCGTCCTGCAGCGCGCCGCCGCGGGTCCAGCTCTTCAGCATGGCCTCGAAGTCCGGCAGCTTGAAGAAGAAGTGCTTGGAGTCGCGCAGCTCCGGCACTGCGCCGGAAATCGCCGAGCGCGGGTTCTTCAGTTCGGTCGGCTCGTAGGTGGCGCCGCATTTTTCGCAGTTGTCGCCGTATTGGTCCTCGGCCGCGCATTTCGGGCAGGTGCCCTTGATAAAGCGGTCGGCGAGGAACATGCCCTTTTCCGGGTCGAAGTACTGGGTCACCGAACGGGTGGCGATATGCCCGGCGTCGCGCAGCTTCAGGTAGATCGCCGCGGACAGCTCGCGGTTTTCTTCCGAGTGGGTCGAGTGGTAGTTGTCGAAGTTGACCCCGAAGTCGGCGAAGTCGGCGGTGTGCTCGGCCTTGACGTTGTCGATCAACTGTTCCGGGGTGATGCCTTCTTTCTCGGCGCGCAGCATGATCGCCGAGCCGTGGGCGTCGTCGGCGCAGACGTAGATGGCCTGGTTACCGCGCAGTTTCTGGAAGCGCACCCACATGTCGGTCTGGATGTACTCGAGCATATGGCCGAGGTGGATCGAGCCGTTGGCATAGGGCAGGGCACTGGTAACGAGAATCTTGCGGGCTTCGGTCATGGTGATCGGCTGCACTGGTAACACTGGGAAGCCGGTAACTATAAAGGAAGCGGCAAGCTACAAGCCAGAAGCGACAGGAAAAAGCCTTGTAGTCCGGAGATGGCTCGTGCGGCTTGCAGCTGCTGCTATCATGCCCGCCTGTTCTGCTCGGTCTTTCCCTGGGAGTCTTTTATGTCCGTTACCCGCGCAGCAATCGAAGCTGCACTGTCCCAATACACCGATCCCCATTTGAATCAGGACCCGGTCAGCGCCGGTTGCCTGCGTGAGGTCGATATCCAGGGCGGCAAGGTCAGCGTGCGTCTGCAATTGGGCTATGCCGCCGGTCTGTTCAAGAGCGGCTGGGCACAGATGCTGCAAATGGCCCTGGAAAACCTCGAGGGCGTGGAGCGCGCCCAGGTGCGGGTCGATTGCGTGATCGAGGCGCACAAGGCGCAGGATCAAGTGCCTGCATTGGCCAACGTGAAGAACGTGATCGCCGTGGCGTCGGGCAAGGGCGGCGTGGGTAAGTCCACCACCGCGGCCAACCTGGCCCTGGCACTGGCTCGTGAAGGCGCCAAGGTCGGCATTCTCGATGCGGATATCTATGGGCCGAGCCAGGGCATCATGTTCGGCATCCCCGAAGGCACCCGGCCCGAGGTGAAGGATCAGAAATGGTTCGTGCCGCTCGAGGCCCATGGCGTCGAGGTCATGTCCATGGCTTTCCTCACCGACGACAATACGCCGATGGTCTGGCGCGGGCCGATGGTGTCGGGGGCATTGATCCAATTGATTACCCAGACCGCATGGAACGACCTGGATTATCTGGTGGTGGATATGCCGCCGGGTACCGGCGATATCCAGCTGACCCTGGCGCAGAAGGTGCCGGTAGCCGGCGCGGTGATCGTCACCACGCCGCAGGACTTGGCGCTGCTCGATGCCAAGAAAGGCGTGGAGATGTTCTGCAAGGTCAATATCCCGGTGCTCGGTGTGGTGGAAAACATGGCCGTGCATATCTGCTCGAACTGCGGCCATGCCGAGCATCTGTTCGGAGAGGGTGGCGGCGAGAAGCTGGCGGCGCAGTTCGGCGTCGACCTGCTGGCCTCGTTGCCGCTGTCGATGGCCATTCGCATGCAGTCCGACGGCGGCAAGCCGACCACGGTGGCCGACCCGGAGAGCCAGATCGCGATGATCTATCAGGAAGTCGCGCGTAACGTCGGCGCGCGCATCGCCCAGAGCGGCACGCAGCAGGCGATGCCTAGCATTGTGATCTCGGAGGACTGAGGCATGGCCGCCGCGCAGCCATTGCGCGGCGGCCATGCGCTAAACGGCGCCCATAAAAAAGCCCCGCACGAGGCGGGGCTTTTTCTCAAGCAGGTTAGATCAGGTTATACAACCTGAACTTCCTCAGCCTGCATGCCTTTCTGACCACGGGTGGCCACGAAAGTCACTTGCTGGCCTTCTTTCAGGCTCTTGAAGCCATCGCTCTGGATAGCTTTGAAGTGTACGAAGAGGTCGTCACCGGATTGCGGGGTGATGAAGCCGTAGCCTTTTTCATCGTTGAACCACTTGACGGTGCCGCTCTGACGATTCGACATGTTATGTCTCCTAACAAAAAATATTAACAGCCCTGGAATAGCCCAGGCCGGGACTGAGTGCAACGAGTACTAGGAGTCGGACGATGTTTGGATCGAAATCTCGGCATCAAGTAGCGATTCGCGGTGACACATGCAGCACAGTAGGAGCACCATACCTGCTTTTAACGCTAAGCGCGAATGCTCTCTGCACCTTTATGTTATTTAGCGACTATTGGCGTGAGGTGACTCCTCGACTGACAGCCTTTGAACCGCACGGCTTGCACCGGTAAGATGCGCTCACTTTTTCTCCCAATCAGCCCATTCAGGAAGCCCGCCATGAGCATCAAATCGGATAAGTGGATTCGCCGCATGGCCCAAGAGCACGGCATGATCGAGCCTTTCGTCGAGCGCCAGGTGCGCGTCGAGGGCGCGCAGCAGCTGATCTCTTACGGGGTTTCCAGTTACGGCTACGATGTGCGCTGCGCCGATGAATTCAAGGTCTTCACCAATATCAACTCGGCCACCGTCGACCCGAAGAATTTCGACGAAAAAAGCTTCGTCGACGTGAAAAGCGATGTCTGCATCATCCCGCCAAACTCCTTCGCCCTGGCGCGCACCGTCGAATATTTCCGCATTCCGCGTAACGTGTTGACCATTTGTCTGGGTAAAAGCACCTATGCGCGTTGCGGCATCATCGTCAACGTCACTCCGCTCGAGCCTGAATGGGAAGGTCACGTGACGCTGGAGTTTTCCAATACCACCACGTTGCCGGCGAAGATTTATGCCAATGAAGGCGTGGCGCAGATGCTCTTTCTCGAATCCGATGAAGAGTGCGAAGTGTCCTACAAGGATCGTGGCGGTAAATACCAGGGGCAGCAGGGCGTGACCTTGCCCAAGGCCTGATGCCAGAGGTTGAACCAGAAAGCCGGGGATACCCGGCTTTTTTGTCGGTGCTGTTTGCCGATATGCGGGGAGGATCAGCCCGCCGGGTTTTCGTCGCCACCTGCGGGCGGGATTGGTGGAAAGACGCTTAAATATTCCGGGAATTCTCGCCCGGTTGTGACGCTCTATCGCTCACAGCCATTCAGCTGGAGGAGTCCCGTCATGTTCACGCAATCCACGCCACGCCCGATCCCGGCACCCGTGCTGGCAGACATCTGGTTGGCCGGCGGCATTCCCGGGCAGCCCGAGCCCGATACGCCGGGAGAGCCCGTCTTGCCCGATCAGCCCACCGAACCGGGCGAGCCAACGGTCCCCGACCAAGCGCCGCCGATCCCCACTGCCGAGGCCGCCGGATATTAAGGGACTAGCGGCAGTTCGCGCTTATGGCGGGTGTTGTCGTAGGTGCGAACGATGATCCGGTAAGCCTCTTCGCGAACCTGCTGGCCATGCAGAAAGGCGTCGATCTCGGCGTAGCTGACGCCATGGGCTTCTTCATCGGGCTTGCCGGGGCGCAATTCTTCCAGATCGGCCGTGGGCACCTTGAGCACCAGCTCTTGCGGGGCGCCGAGGTGCTTGGCGATAGCGCGAACCTGGCCTTTGACCAGCCCGCTCAGCGGCGCGAGGTCGCAGGCACCGTCGCCGAATTTGGTGAAAAAGCCCATGACCGCTTCGGCGGCGTGGTCGGTGCCGATCACCAGGCCGTTGTTGGCGTTGGCGATGGCGAATTGGGCAACCATGCGGATGCGTGCCTTGATATTGCCGACGACGAAGTCGCGGCGGGTTTCGCTGAGCGCATGCAAGTGGCTGACCTGCTCGCTGAGACCGCGGACGCTATCGGCGATATTCACGGTGTCCTGTTCATCGGCCCGGATGAATTGCAGCGAAGCCTGGGCGTCCTGTTCGTCATGCTGAGTGCCGTGGGGCAGGCGCACGGCGATAAAGCGGTAGCCGGTATCGCTGGTTTCTTCGCGTAGCTCCTCCACACTCAATTGCGCCAGGCGCCCGGCGGTCAATGAATCGACGCCGCCGCTGATGCCCAGTACCAGTACTTTCAGGCCCGCGTTGCGCAGGCAATCCTTGATAAAGGTTTTACGTCGTTCGATTTCCGCTATCAGAGCGGCTTCGTCGGCAAAGGGCGGCACCACATCCAGGGCGGCGGCGATTTCGGCTTGGCGGTTGCTCATCTCAAAGTCCTCACTGGGCGTCGCGGACGCGGAAAACGTGTTTAAGGTAATTGACGAAATTTTCGTCGCGGCATTGAGTCTTGCCGGGCGTGTCGGAAATCTTCGCCACGGGCTGGCCATTGCAGGCGGTCATCTTGATCACGATGTTCATCGGCTCGACGCCGGGAATATCGCAGGTCAGGTTGGTGCCGATGCCGAAGCTTACTTGGATCCGTCCGTAAAGTGCACGGTAGAGCCGCAGCGACTTCTCCAAGTTGAGCCCGTCGGAGAACACCAGGGTTTTGCTGCGTGGGTCGATGCCGAGTTTTTCGTAGTGTTGGATGGCTTTTTCCGCCCAGACCAGCGGGTCTCCGGAGTCGTGGCGCAGGCCGTCGAACAGCTTGGCGAAGTACAGATCGAAATCCCTGAGGAAGGCATCGGTGGTGATGCAATCGGTAAGGGCGATGCCGAGTAGGCCACGGTATTCGCGGACCCAGCAATCCAGCGCGGCGATCTGGCTATCGATCAGCCGCGGGCCGAGTTGCTGGTGCGCCATCAACCATTCGTGGGCCATGGTGCCTATGGGTTTCAGGTCGAATTCGCGGGCCAGGTGCACGTTGCTGGTGCCGACGAAGCGCCCGGGAAAATCGCGCTTGAGGATGTGCACCATCTGCTCTTGCACGCGGTAGGAGAAGCGCCGGCGGGTGCCGAAATCGGCGACCTGGAAACCTGCCAGCTCAGTGCTCGAGGCTTCGCCCTTGAGCCAGTCGAGCTTGCGGTAGAGCTGTTCGCTGGCCTGTTCCAGCACCGCTTCGCGATAGCGATAGCGGTTGCGCACCTCGCTGACGATCGCCAGCAGCGGGATTTCGTAAAGGATCACATGTAGCCAGGGGCCGCGCAGGCGGATGCACAGTTGGCCATCTTCGATGCCGGTTTGCACGTAGCGCAGATTGAAGCGGAACAGGCTGAGGAAGCGGATGAAGTCCGGCTTGAGAAAGGGGATGCGTTCGAGGAAGGCCAGTTGGTCGGCGGTGATGGAAATCTCCGCCAGACGCTCGATCTGGTAGCGGATTTCCGCGAGGTAAGGCGTCAGGTCTTCGGCATTGCGGCAACGGAATTCCCACTCCACCTCGACGTTGGGGTAGTTGTGCAGCACTGCCTGCATCATCGTCAGTTTGTAGAAATCGGTATCCAGCAGGTTCTGCACGATACGCTCGGCAAATACGCTTTCGCCCATGATCAATTCCTTTTATCCGTGTTGAGGGCCGCGTCCAGCTCGTCCAGGCTGGCGTACAGCTCGATATCCATCGCGCGCATCTGGGCGATCGCCGCCTCGGCTGTGTCCTCGGCAATGGCCCGACAGGCCGGCAGGTATACGCCAACCGCGAAGCCGGCGTTGCGCAGTTGCAGCGCGGTGGTCTTCACGCAGTAGTCCAGGGCCAGGCCGCCGACCAACACGCGCCGCACGCCATTGTGCCGGAGAAACTCGATAACGCCCGTGCTGCGTTTCTCGGCCAGGTCGTGGTAGCAGGCGCCATAGGGGTGCAGATCGGGCTCCACGCCCTTCCAGACGAAATAATCGTATTCCAGCGGCTGCGGCAGTTCGTCCAGCAGTTCGAAGCCCGGAGTGCCGGGTACGCAGTGGCTGACCCAGCTCAGGTCGGCATTGGCCAGCCCGAGGGGCTGCAGCATCTCCGCGTGACTCTTGGCAACCCAGGCGGCCTGCGGGCTGTGTGCGTCCTTGCTGCCGATACGCAGCCGGGCGCGGCTGGCCAGTTGGTTGAGGGCCGGGGCGATCAACTCGCCGCCGGGTACTGGCAGCTCGTCAGGGCAGAGCGGGGTGAAACCCTTTTGTGCGTCGATGTCGAAACTGGCGATTGTCATACTGCATCTCCAGATGCGGTGGTGTGTGGCGATATATTCCATCTGATGTAATATGTCGTCAAGCGCTATTTGTATCCGTACTGCGCTTTACGCAGCCGTTTGGGAAGCAATGCCTTAATCTTTAACGCTTGGCGATTCGTCAGTGGGGGAATGGATGATTTATCGGGAGGCTCGATGAGTACGGCGGAAGTGTTGGCCAGCGTCGATATAGTCGCTCTGCGATTGAATGAACAGGCCGAATTGGAGCTGTTGCTGATCCGCCGCGCTCAGGCACCTTTCGAGCAGCAATGGGCATTGCCCGGCGTGCTGTGCTGCACCCCGAGCAGGTAGAAGACGTAGTTGCCG
>CBIHQF010000205.1:0-6968 GCA_966211665.1 uncultured Pseudomonas sp.
TAATTTGATGAACCTGACCGCAATCCCCCAGCCTAATGAGCTTCCAACTATCGCAGCCGAATACTGCGAAAGCTCTCGACTGGAGGGCTTATGCTGCGGATTTGCCGCTTTATCACGCTTCTGCTTGGCGCACTTGGTCTGGGGCTGGGCCTAGCCCATGTGCTCGAGCAGGTACCGAAGATGCGCTACGACGCGCAGATGTATATGGCGGTTACCAGCACGCTCTATCAGCTCTTCGGGTCGGCTGGGGCGATCATTCAGGTCGGGACCATTGTTATGGCGGTCGTGCTCACATACTTGGTTCGCCATCGACCAGTTTTCCGCCTGACGCTTGGCGCAACCCTCGGGCTCATGCTCTCGCTGGCGCTCTGGGCGTTGCTCGTCGCGCCGGTGAACGCGCAGTGGTCCGAGGTGATGCGCTCGACGCCTGATTTAGCGGCGCAGGCGTATCTGCAGCTACGTCCTCGTTGGGAGTATGGACATGCACTAGCCTTTGCCGCCTGGTTGCTAGGGTTCGGTCTGCTGGCGCTCTCCGTTGTGGCCGAAACCCCGGCAGATCGCGGCAGCCCGCATGCGGACAATCGCGCATAAGGTGCAGCATGCCGAACAGGTCAATCTCTACCGTACTCAGCACGGCTTTGATTGCTAGAAGACAAACCTGATGGGCGCTATCCGTGGCATTCAGCCACGGCTCGCCCCAGGGTTCTCAGCGAAAAACATACCTGCCCTTCGACAGTAGCTCCCGACCACGTAGACACGGAATTGCCCAACATCGCCTTTGCGCTAGGGCCGCCAAGCCGAAGACGTGCGCCTCCAAAGTAGCCAGCAACCCTCCCCTATGGCATCACTCTTGCCTAGCAGTTACCACTAACAGCTCACATCCGCAGGCTTCGCTCCTGCAAGGCAACGGCGCCTGAAACTCTGCGAGATCTCCGCAGCGGATTCAGGCGTTTTTTTTGGGTTACCGGTTGGAGAGTCGGATTATGAAGTGGCTTACCTACCCTGCATTTCTGCTGCTGGGCGCGTTGGGAATCGGCGGCATGCTGCGTCTGTTGGTTGGGGTGGCGTTGGCGGGGTTTGCGCTGGCGTGGGGTTTTCCGGCGCTGCCCGCGGAGCCGCTCTGGGCGGTGTTGGCGTACTTGGCGATTGCCAGTCTGTGGTTACTGATGCGGGAGCTCGAGCGGCTGCAGAACTATTGCGAAGGCGCCGCACCGCAGGGCGCACAGGAACCCGCCGGGGCTGTCGGATGGCTGTTGCTGCAGCCGATCGGCAGGAGTCTGCAGCAGTGGTTGAGCCGCGAGCAGCGTCAGCAGCAGCTGTTGCAACAGCGTCTGGACGAGATATCCCATTCCTCCCACGAACTGGAGCAAAGCGCGGTATTGGTGACTCGCAACGCCCACGGACAAAGCGATGCGGCCAGTACCGCGGCGGCGGCCGTCGAGCAGTTGAATGTGAGTATCGTGCAGGTCGCGGCGCTGGCCGATGAATCGCGGCAGACCAGCGTATTGGCCAGCGAGCAGTTGGCCGATGGCATCGAGCAGCTCACCAGTTTGGTGCGCCAGGTGTCCGAAATGGCGCAGCAGGCGATCGCCACCAACGAGTTGATCCTGCAGTTGAACGACAATTCGCACACCATCAATGAGATGTCCGGCACCATCCGCGGCATCGCCACCCAGACCAACCTGCTCGCCCTGAATGCCGCCATCGAAGCGGCCCGCGCCGGCGAGAGCGGGCGCGGCTTCGCCGTGGTGGCCGATGAGGTGCGCCGGCTGGCACTGCACAGCCAAGAGTCGGCGGCGGAAATCAGCCGCAATATCGAATCGGTGCAATTGCACATCAAGGGCGCGACGGTGCAGGTATCCGACCTGAGCACCCTGGCCCATCGCAGCGCCGACAGCTCCGAGGCGGTGCGCAGCCTGCTCGATCAGGTGCAGCAACGCACCCGCCAATTGACCGAGCAGGTCGATCAGGTGGCGGTCAGTACCGAGCAACAGGGTAAGGCCGTGGCGGAAATCGCCGAGCTGGCCGACCGCGTCCGCCAGGGCAATGCCGACAACCTGAAGGCGGCCGATCAGGCCCGCACCATCGCCCACCACCTGGCTCATTTGACGGGGTAGCGCCATGTCCGGATTACAGGAGTTACCGCTCGTACTTGCCGCCGTCGCCACCCTGGCGGCACTGGCCCTGCTGTTCTACGGCTTGCACCGGCGCGCGCGGCGGCAGAAGCGGCAACATGTTCAATTGAACATCCACCAGCTGACCTTGCTGCGCGCGCTGATCGCCGGCTTTCAGCGCCACCGCGGCCTGAGCAATGGCGTGCTCTGCGGCGATGCCAGCCTGAGTCAGGATCTTGCCGCCACGCGCCAGGCGCTGGACCGGCATATCCGCGACGCACAGGCGCTCGACAGCACCCACGCCGAGGCCTGGAACAGCTTGATCGATCACTGGTCGCGGATGCGCGAGGGGCGTGGTAGCGACCCGGCGAACAACCTGGCGCAGCACCATCTGATCATCCGCAACAGCATCTTCCTGATGGAGGATGTGGCCAATGAAATCGACCTGAGCGGCGGTCAGGCGACCCTGGCTTACCTGCCGTGCATCTGGCGCGAGGTGATTCAAGCGGCGGAATGGTCCGGCCAGGCACGCGCCCTGGGCACCGGCATAGCCGCGGCCGGGCGCAGCAGTGCCGAACAGCGCGTGCGTATGCGTTTTCTCTACCAGAAGATCCAACTGCTGGCGGGCACCGCCTTTACCACCCTGCAACGCCATGTCGCCGCGCACCCGCAGACCGACACCTTCCGTCTGCCGCAACGCGCCCAGGTGGTGGAGGATTTTCTGCGCTGCATCGAACAGGAGCTGCTCGGCCAGGAGCAACCGGTCATCGCCGCCAAGGCTTACTTTCAGCGTGCCAGCGGTGCTATCGACGAGTTGCTGGCCTTGGTCGACACGGCCTTGACTCAGCTGCAACCCGAGAGGAATTGAAGATGCTCAAGGGTACCGAGCACCTGCCGCCCGAGCCCATGGTCCCTGCTTGCCCGCCCGTTGCCGATACGCAGACCGGGCAAATGCTCGATACCCGCTATCGCGGCCTGACGCTGAGCAGTCACTTCCAGCCGATTTTCAGCATCGCCCACGGTCGGGCGGTGGGCTATGAAGGGTTGATCCGCGCGCAGCATGACGACGGCAGCGCGGAGTCGCCCGCCGCATTGTTGGCTATTCCGAGCGACAGCAAGGAATGCCTGGAGCTGGACCGCACTTGCCGCACCCTGCATGTACATAATTTCGCCCGCCAGGCGAGTGGCCAGGCCTGGCTGTTCCTCAACCTGAACTCGCAGTACCTGGTCAGCGAACGGCCGGATATTGGCTTTACCCAGGACCTGCTCCAAGCCAGCGGAGTCGCCGCGCACCGTCTGGTGATCGAAATCATCGAAAGCGAGGTCAGCGACCAGGCGCAGTTGAAACGTTTCATCGCCCACTTCCGCAAGCTCGGCTGCCTGATCGCCATCGATGACTTCGGCGCCGGGCATTCCAACTTCGACCGCATCTGGGATCTGGAACCCGACATCGTCAAGATCGACCGCCGGCTGATTCAGGATGCCGGCCGTTCCCGGCGCGTGGAACGGATTCTCACCGGCATCGTCAGCCTGCTGCACGAGGCCGGCAGCTTAGTGGTGATAGAAGGCGTGGAAAGCGAACACGAAGCCCTGGTGGCCATTGCCGCCAACGCCGACATGCTGCAAGGCTTCTATTTCGCCAAGCCACAAGCGCGTATCGACGCCGCGCAGGACTTGCCCGGCACGTTCGACCGTCTACTGCGCGGCCAGCAGTGGAAAAGCGCCAAACGGCGGGCGGATTTGCAGCACCACCTGCGCACCATAGAAGGCCTGTTCCAGCAGGCCGTGGCGGACTTCGCCGAGTGTCGGCAATTCGAACAAAGTTGTGGACGGCTGTTCAGCGACCCGCGCACGGTGCGTTGCTATCTGCTCAACGAGGCGGGTTACCAGGTGTCGTCCAACGTCTATGCCCCGCACTACCAGCAACAGTTGAATGTGCGCTTCGCCCCATTATTGTCCGGCGACAACGCCAACTGGTCGCACAAGCACTATCACTACCGCGCGCTGAAGCAACCGGGCGTGATTCAGATCAGCCGCCCTTACCTGTCGGTGGCGGATTCGCGCATGTGCATCACGGTGTCACAGACCGTCAAGGTCCTCGGCAGGCTGCATGTATTCTGCTGCGATCTGGATTGGCAGGACGAGTGATCGGCCCCGCGCCTGGGACCGGGTACGGGAAAGGCGGCTTTCTTGCGCGGGATCAAGTGGCGGCAGCCAGCGCGCGAGTAGCTTGATAGCGGTCGTCGAACCGATCCGCAGAGCGCCCGCATGGCTAAGAAATTCCCATTGAACCCACCCCACCCCGAACGCATCTGCTGGGGCTGTGACAGGTATTGCCCGGCCGACTCCCTGGCCTGCGGCAATGGCGCTGACCGCACCATGCACCCGGCCGAAATGCTCGGTGAAGATTGGTATCTGTTCGGCGACTGGGGCATCGAGCCGTATGCACCGACCGACAAGCCGAAGGACGAACCGGAAGCCGATTCGTAGCCGCCTGAGTTGCGGCTTTGCTGCAAATTGCGGCCGCTCAACGGCTTGGAGAGGCGGCGCGGCAGGCAAAGCCAAGCTCGGCCAGGTCGGCACAGTCGTCAGGCCATAGCTGCCGAGCAATACCCATCGCTCGATAGCGATACGCATCGATGTGAAACCCTTGCCACCGATACATCATCGATATTGCCCGCCGATTGTTTTGCAGGCTAGGCTGAATGTTCTGTGCAATACGCGACATACACTGGGATCGCGTACGGATGACCGATGACGGCGATTACCCAACTAGGAAGCGTTATGGCATTACCCTCAGGAGGTTCGCTGATAGGCCGCCTTTCGATCCTCGTCGTGCTGCTATTGCTGGCTACGAGTGGCTACGCCCAGCAGGCGATTCGCATCGGTGCACCGCTGCCCATGACTGGCGCCCTGGCACCGGAGGCGGCCAAACAGAAGCGCGGTTACGACCTCTGGGCGGCAGTGGTGAACGAGGCTGGCGGCATCAGCGTCGGCGGCAATTGGTGCAAGGTGGAGATCGTCTACCTGGATTACCGATCCGATAGCGAACAGGCACGCATCGGCACCGAAACCCTGGTTAACCACAGCCAGGTGGATTTCCTCTTCGCCCCTTATGGTTCGGCCGCAGCCCGCGACGCCTCGGCGATTGCCGAGAAATACCAGATACCGATGATCGCGGTAACCGCTTCGGCCGTGCAGACCTTCAGCCGCGGCCACCGCTACCTGTTCGGCACCTTCACCCCCAACGAGACCCTGACCGAGCCGATCAGCGAGTTGGTCAAGCAACAACTGCCGCAAATCGAAACGCTGGCCATCCTGGTGCGCGACGATCTGTTCCCGCTATCGATAGCCCGGGAACTGGCGCTCTCGGCGAAAAAGCGCGGCATCGATAAGGTGTTCTACGACAGCTATGCCCTGGATGCGACCGACCACCGCGCCACCTTACGCCAATTACAAGCGAGCGGGCCCGATTGGATATTCGTCGGCGGCTACACCGCCGACCTGGTGCGGGTGCGCCAACAGATGGCCGAACTGGGCATAAGCGCGCCGGTGGTGACCATGATCGCCGCGCCGGCCTATCAGGAATTTATCGACGCCACCGGCCCCCTGGCCGAGAACATCACCAGCGCGGCCTGGTGGCATCCGGCGGCGCGTTATATCGGCAAGGACAGCTTCGGTTCGACCGAGGACTTCGTCCGCCTGTTTCGCCAGCGCTATGGCAGCACGCCCGATTATGTCGAGGCCTCGGCGGCCCTCGCCGGCGCTTTGCTGCAAATCGCCATCGAGCGCGCCGACTCCACGGACCGTAACGAGGTGCGCGACGAGCTGGCGAAGTTGAACGAGCCGACGTTTTGGGGACCGGTCAGGTTCGGCAGCAACGGTCAGATCGATTCGCTGATACCGCCAGTGTTCCAGATCCAGAACGGCAAGCCGGTGATCATCTATCCCCTGGAGATTGCCCAGGGCGTGTTGAAACTGGGGGTCGGCGGACCGCCCTGATGGCGACGGTTTCCCCGCGAATTGCGCCTCAGTCTTCCGGATGCAGCACCGCGTGGAGAAACTCCTTGGTGCGGGCATTCTTCGGCTCGGTGAAAATCTGCTCGGGCGTGCCCTCCTCACGGATCGCACCTTGGTCGAAGAAACACACCCGATCGGAGATGCGCCGCGCGAAGTCCATCTCGTGGGTCACCAGCAACATGGTCAGGTCGTGTTCCTCGGCCAGACGCTGGATGACCTTGAGCACTTCGCCCACCAGCTCCGGGTCCAGGGCGCTGGTCGGCTCGTCGAACAACATGATCTGCGGGCGCATGGCCAGAGCCCGGGCGATCCCAACCCGTTGTTGCTGGCCGCCGGACAATTGCGGCGGAAACTTATCGGCCTGATCGCTCAGCCCGACCATTTCCAGCAACTCCTCGGCACGCTCGTCGGCTTCCTTGCGGGATAGCCCGAGCACCCTGACCGGCGCTTCGGTGAGGTTGCGTCGCACGGTCATGTGCGGGAACAGGTTGAACTGCTGGAACACCATACCCAGGTTGCTGCGCATCCGGCGCAGATGGGCTTCGCTGGCCGGCACCAGTTTGCCGTTCTTTTCCTCGTGCCAGAGCGGTTTGCCGTCCACGTAGACGACGCCCGAGTTGATCGGCTCGAGGGTCATCAGCACCCGCAGCACGGTGGACTTCCCCGAGCCGGAGGGGCCGATGATGGTGACCTTTTCGCCGCGCTTCACCTCGAAGTTGAGATTGTCGAGGCAGGTGAAATCACCAAAGCGCTTGGTCACGTTCTCGAAGCGAACTAGGGTATCTGTCATTTCAGCGGTATCCCACGTTTAGGCAAGCGGACATCCAGGGTCCG
>CBIHQF010000206.1:0-6933 GCA_966211665.1 uncultured Pseudomonas sp.
GATGTACGAAGCCAACCCGATGTCCTTCATCATCGAGCAGGCCGGCGGCGCCGCCACCAACGGCACCCAGCGTATTCTCGATATCCAGCCGACCTCGTTGCACCAGCGCGTTGCGGTCTTCCTCGGCTCCAAGCAGGAAGTCGAGCGCGTTACCGCCTACCATCAGGAATAACCCGTGACGGCCTGGCAACCTGTGCTCGATTGGTGGTTCGGCAGCGCGAGCAGCTCCGCCGAGGTGGCCGCGGCGCGCGGCACGCTCTGGTTCGGCAAGCGGGACAGCCAGGATCAAGAGGCGCGCGAGCGTTTCGCCGGACTGGTCGAGCAGGCCCTGGCCGGCGAACTCGAGGACTGGAATCAGCAGCCTGAAGGTTGGCTGGCCCAAGTGCTGTTGCTCGATCAGCTGCCGCGAATGATTTTTCGCGACACCCCGCGCGCCTTTGCCGGCGACAGCCGCGCCCAGGCGCTGGTGCGCGAGGGCATGGCGCAGGGCTGGGACGCCCGGCTGACGCCGATTCAGCGTGTATTCATCTACCTGGTGCTGGAACATACCGAGGACCTCGCGGTGCAGGATCAGGCGGTCGCTTGCTTCCGCGCATTGCGTGACGCCGCGCCGGAAAGCGAGCGCCGCCTGTTCGACGATTACCTCGATTATGCCGAGCGGCATCGGCGGGTGATCGCCCGCTTCGCCCGTTTTCCCCACCGCAATGCCATTCTCGGGCGCGCCTCCAGCGCCGCGGAATTGAGCTTTTTGCAGGAGCCCGGTTCGCGCTTCTAACACATGATTGAAAGGCTATGCCCCGAAGCATGCCGCGGTCTTGTAGGAGGCGCGCCCCCGCGGCGAACGAAGCCCGCAGGGCTGCCTGCTCGTCGTTAGGTGGATACAGCTCAATGCTCGCCCCGAGGTCACGGAACGCCGTCCGGCCCCTCCTACGGGACGCCGGCGATTCGAGCTTGGCGATACGACACTGGCCGAAGCATAGCCATTGAAAGACATAAGTGATTTTTCAGTAGTCCGTTGCACAGAGCCGCCGTGTCTGTGCCAAGCTCTGTACGTTCAACCCATCAGGAAGTTAGCCATGTCGCTGCGAAATATCATGTTGTTGTGCGCCTGCCTGTTCCTCGCTGCGTGCAGCAAGGTCAATCAGGAAAACTACTCCAAGCTCAAGAGCGGCATGCCCAAGAGCGAAGTCGAAAGCCTGCTCGGCAAACCCAGCGAGTGCGCTGGCGCCATCGGCCTGACCAGCTGCACCTGGGGCGACGAGAAGACCTTTATCAGCGTGCAGTTCGCCGGCGACAAGGTGATGATGTTTTCCGGGCAGGGGCTCAAGTGAAACGCCTCGGCGATGTTCGTCGCGCTTTGACCGCGCTGCTGCTGGTATGCAGTGCCGTGGCCAGCGCCGACGAGCCGCCACAGACGGTGGGCGTCGTCGACTTGCAGCGCTACCAAGGCGTTTGGTACGAATTGGCCCGTCTGCCGATGTTTTTCCAGCGCAATTGCGTGCAGGCCGAGGCGCACTACGCCTTGCAGGCAGATGGTCGCTTGCGGGTAACCAACCGCTGTCGCACCGATAAGGGCGAATGGCGGGAAGCCCGTGGCGAAGCCGTGTCGCAGGTAGAGGGGCAAACCGACAAACTCTGGGTGCGCTTCGATAACTGGTTCAGCCGCCTGCTGCCGAACGTGACCAAGGGCGAGTACTGGGTGCTGTATCTGGATGCCGACTACCGCACCGCGCTGGTCGGCCACCCGAACCGCAAGTACCTCTGGCTATTGGCGCGCGAGCCCGAAGTCTCCGCCGAAACCCGTGCGCTGTTGCTGGAGCAGGCCACGCTGCGTGGTTATGACACCAGCGAATTGATCTGGCGCGCTGCGGATGAGCCGCAAACGCCCTAGGATCGCATCAACCATGAAAGGTCGGATAACCGGTGGGTTAGCGGCGCTGAGCGCTGGGCGATCAGGTGCCGCCAGTGTGGCGCGCCGCGTAACCCACCAAGCGATATCCCGCGTCGCACCGGTGGTGGGTTACGGCGCAACGAAGTCGATTCAAACGCCAGTTGCGTGGGAGGGCGAGGGGAGAGCAACGTGCCGGCCACTGCCCTCAGCGCTTGGCCCGGGCGTCGTGTAACTCGATCTGCAACTCGGTATCACCACCGCCATGTTCGAACAGGCAGGCCAGCGGCTCCGGTTTGCCCCTGGCTAGCGGCGGATTGGCGGAAAAGCCCACCGGCTCCAGCGGCACGCCCCGCGGGCTGAGGTCGAGTTGGCCGTTGCCGTTGTCGTCGCGATACAGCTGTAGCGCATAGCGCCCCGGCGGTACCTCGGCGAATACGGCAATACCATCCTGCGCCTGCACTTGCCGCAGCGGCGTTGCCGGCCATTGCGCCTGGTCGGCCAGCACCAGCGCCAGGTATACCGGGCCCTTGGCCTGTTCGGCGTCGATATTGACCAGAATGTCGCCCCCATAACTCGGCGCACAGACCGCTAGCAGGCTAAACAGAAGGCCGTAGCGCAGGCGGGTTACGGTTTGAAGAATTCGCTGTGGCATAATCCGTTCATTTTGTGGGTAGTTGCTAGGAATGCGACAGGTTCTGGTGGTTCATTATTCCCAAACGGGACAGCTCGATCGGCTGATGCAGTCGGTCTGCGCGCCATTATTGCAGCGCGCCGACATCCATGTGGACTTTCTCGCGCTGCAACCCGCCCAGCCTTATCCCTTTCCGTGGCCGTTTCTCGGTTTCTTCCGGATTTTCCCGGAAACCGTATTGATGCGCCCGCAACCCTTATTGCCCCTGAACGTCGATCCGGCGAAACGTTACGACCTGGTGATACTCGCCTATCAGGTCTGGTTCCTCTCGCCGTCGCAGCCGATGACCAGCTTTCTCGCCTCGGTCGAAGCCGCGCAACTGCTGAAGGGCGCCTCGGTGGTGACCCTGATCGGTTGTCGCAATATGTGGCTGATGGCCCAGGAGAAACTCAAACAACGCTTGAGCGAGCTGGGTGCGCGCCTGGTGGACAATATCGCCCTGACCGACGCCTGCGGCACCGCCGCGAGTTTTCTGGCGACGCCGTTGTGGCTGTTTACCGGGCGGCAGAAGCCTTACGCCTGGGTGCCGCGCGCCGGCATCGACGAGGCCGAAATAGTCGCCGCCAGTCGTTTCGGCGAGGCCATGGCGCAGCGTCTGACGGCCGACGCGTTACCGATCGAGCAGCCGATGCTCAAGGGCCTCGGCGCGGTGCGCGTCGACGAAAAGTTGATCGCCAGCGAAAAAGTCGGCAACCGCAGTTTTCAGTTATGGAGCCGCCTGCTCGCCGCCCTCGGGCCAGCGCAAAGTCGACGACGCGCTGCTGGCCTAGTGCTATATATCGTATTTTTGTTGTGCCTGATCGTGACCGTGGTACCGCTCAGCGCACTGTTGAAAAAGCTTTTGGCGCCCATGTTCAAGGCGCGCACGCAGCGTGAGAAAGCCTACTTCGCCGGCCCGTCCGGCGAGTAATGTTGAGGGATTGTCGTGGCACAACCGGTATTCATTAATCGCATCAGCGCCTTCCTGCCGCACGATCCGGTCGGCAACGAACAGATGGAAGAGCGCCTCGGTCTGGTCGGCGGCAAACCCTCGCGGGCACGCAAACTGGTGCTCAAACGCAACGGCATCCAGCAGCGACATTACGCGATCGATCCGCAGACCGGCGCGCCGAGCATGAGCAATGCGCAGATCGGCGCCGCCGCGGTGCGCGGTCTGCTCGGCCCCGGTTTCGAGCTGGCCGAACTGGACTGCCTGGTGGCCGGCACCGCTTCGCCGGACCAGGTGATGCCGGGCCATGCGGTGATGCTGCAAGGCGAGTTGGGCAACCCGCCGTGCGAGGTGGTGACCACCGCGGGTATCTGCCTGTGCGGCATGACCGCGCTGAAATACGCCTGGCTCAGCGTCGCCAGCGGCGAGAGTCGCAATGCCGTGGCCTGCGGCTCGGAGCTGGCCTCCAGCCTGATGCGTGCGGATAACTTCAATGCCGAGTACGAGAGCCGCGTCGAGCAACTGCAGAGCCAGCCGGAAATCGCCTTCGAGAAGGATTTCCTGCGCTGGATGCTCTCCGACGGTGCCGGCGCGGTGTGGTTGCAGGGCCAGCCCAACACGCGCGGCTTGAGCCTGCGTATCGACTGGATCGATGTGTTGTCCTTCGCCGATAGCATGCCGCCGTGCATGTACGCTGGCGCCGAGATGCAGGACGGGCGTTTGCAGGGCTGGAGTCGTTTCGATGGCGAGGCGCGTAACCGTCTGTCGGTGATGGCGATCAAGCAGGACGTCAAACTGCTCAACGAAAACATCGTCAAAATCACCGTCGAAGAGACGCTCAAGCGGATCATGGCGCGCCGCGAATTGCGCGTCGCCGATATCGATCATTTCCTGCCGCACTATTCCTCGGAGTACTTCCGCGAGCGCCTGGCCGAGGGTCTGGCCAATATCGACCTGCCGATCCCCCAGGAGCGCTGGTTCACCAACCTGACCAGCAAGGGAAATACCGGCGCGGCCTCGATCTTTATAATGCTCGAAGAACTGTTCAACTCCGGCACGCTGCGCAGCGGCCAGCGACTGTTGTGTTATGTCCCGGAAAGCGGGCGTTTCTCCAGTGCCTTTATGCAGCTGACCGTAGTCGGTAATCAGGGAGACGACGATGAAGCTCGATGAAGTGCCCCAGGACCACAGTTCCACCTACGGCGGCCACAGCAAGCTGGTCTATGCGGTGGACGCCAGCGGCCATTACCAGGGCGCGCAGAGCGATGGCTGGGAGCCGGAAGCCTATGCCACCCAGTTGGCCGTGGCCGAGTTGCAGGCGCAGGAAGCCGAGGCACTGGCGGCCTGGCAGCGCGGCGAGCAGTCGCCGCTGAAATGCCTGATGTACCGCTACCGCCTCGACGAACCGGCGCTGGCGCAGATCAGCGGGTTATGGCAGTGGCGCATTCGCCGGCACTTCCGCCCGGCGATTTACCGGCGTTTGTCGGCCGCCATCCTGGCCCGTTATGCCGAGGCCTTCGGCCTGCCGGTCGAGCAATTGATCGGCTACCAGCGGGATAGGGCGTGAGCCTGTCGTCACCGACCAATTTTCTTCCGCGAACCGTGCTCTGCGCACGGCGCTACGGGGCACCGACTTGAGCACATTCCCTGATTTTCAACACCGTCAGAGCGCCCACTGCGAAAGCGGCGTGATGGCCAGCCTGCTGACCCACGCCGGCCTGCCGATGAGCGAGCCCATGGCCTTTGGCCTGGCATCCGGGCTGGCCTTCGCCTACCTGCCGATCGTCAAACTCAGCGGCATGCCGCTGATCGCCTATCGCATGCCGCCCAAGCACCTGATCAAAACCCTGAGCAAACGCCTGGGCGCGCGCTTGCACAGCCGGACTTTCGGCAACCCGGAGCAGGGCCGCCTGGCCCTGGATGCGGCGTTGGATGGCGGGCGCCTGGCCGGCTTGCAGAGTTCGGTGTTCTGGCTGCCGTATTTTCCGCCGGAGATGCGTTTCCACTTCAACGCCCACAACCTCCTGGCCTATGGCCGCGAGGGCAACGAGTACCTGCTCAGCGACCCGGTGTTCGAAGCCCCGGTGCGTTGCGCCGCCGAAGATTTGCAAAAAGCCCGTTTCGCCAAAGGCGCGCTGGCCGCCAAAGGCCTGATGTACTGGCTCGACGAGGTGCCGCTGGAGCAGGACTGGGAACGCCTGATCCGCACCAGCGTGCTCTCCACCACGCGGATTCTCGACGGCATGCCACTGCCCTGGATCGGCATTCGCGGCATCCAGCACCTGGCTCAGCGCATCGCCAAACTCGACCCGGCGCAGAGCAAGTACAACCGCCTGTACCTGACCCATATCGTGCGCATGCAGGAAGAAATCGGCACCGGTGGCGCCGGCTTCCGCTTTATGTACGCCAGCTTCCTCCAAGAAGCTGGGGAGAAAATCGGCGCTGCCAGCCTGCGCGAAGCCTCGACGCAACTGACCGCGATCGGCGACGACTGGCGACAGTTCGCTTCGGCCTGCGTGCGCGCCAGCCGCAACAAAGGCGAAACGCCGGACTTCGCCCCCATCGCCGAACGCCTGCACGACATCGCCATGCAGGAGCGTGTGCTGATGAAGGAACTGGGCGCCTGGGCCAAGCGTAAGGGGTGAGGCGGTTCGGCCTCTATGAAGACCGGTAGATTTCTACGTTTATACGCAACCCCTGAATTGTTTCCATACCTTGAAGGCATGAGCCATACGTAGGGCCAGTAGAGGGTTTTGTAGGGGGAAACTGAGGTGTTGTAAGTTCTTTGCCATGGCTGGCTGAAATGTGATCCAGTCGATATTTTCGGCTAAGGACACCCGGCGATTTACGAGTACCATGCCGCCCTTATTTATGGCGTTTTGCTATCTCGGTAGCGACGCTCAGTCGTTGTCAGTGCATGGACGCAATAGATGTCGAATGCTCCCTCGTTCAACGAGCCCGATGCCGGGCTCGACACCGGCCTTGTCTGCCTGGTGATGCTGGCGCGTTTCCATAACCTCGCCGCCTCCCCCGAACAACTCGCCCACGAATTCGCCGAAGACGGCCGCCGCTTCGGTCGCGCCGAAGTGTTGCTGGCCGCGAAGAAGCTGGGCCTGAAAGCCAAGGCCGCGCGCAGCACGGTCGAACGCCTGGATCGCACGCCGTTGCCGGCACTCGCCGCCGACCGCGAAGGCGGCTTCTTTATCATCGCCCGCCTGGACGACGGCAAGGCGCTGATCCACGACCCGCAGGCGCAGCGCCCGGAAGTGCTGAGCTTCGAAGAGCTGGAGGCGCGCTGGAACGGCGAGTTGATCCTGATCCGCTCCCAGGCTTCGCTCGCCGGCGACCTGGCCCGCTTCGACTTCAGCTGGTTTATCCCGGCCATCGTCAAATACCGCAAGCTGCTCGGCGAAGTGCTGCTGG
>CBIHQF010000207.1:0-6914 GCA_966211665.1 uncultured Pseudomonas sp.
GCATCGTCAAGGTCGCCACGACCAAGGCGCAGCGCAAGCTGTTCTTCAACCTGCGTAGCCAGAAGAAGCGTCTGGCCTGGTTGAACAACGAGGAAGTGCACGCCGTGGCGGAAAGCCTGGGCGTCGAGCCGCGCGAAGTGCGCGAGATGGAAAGCCGCTTGACCGGCCATGACATGGCCTTCGATCCGGCCGCCGATGCCGATGACGAAAGCGCTTTCCAGTCCCCTGCGCAGTACCTGGAAGACAACCGTTACGACCCGGCCCGACAGTTGGAAGATTCGGACTGGAGCGACAGCTCCACCGCCAATCTGCATGAGGCGCTGGAAGGGCTCGATGATCGTAGCCGCGACATTCTTTACCAGCGCTGGTTGGCCGAGGAAAAAGCCACGCTGCATGAATTGGCCGCCAAGTACGACGTTTCCGCCGAGCGCATCCGGCAATTGGAAAAAAACGCCATGAACAAGCTCAAGGGCTCGATTGCGGCCTAGCAGGCCGTTGAAAAACGTAGGCGAGGCAGGCAAGACAAGGCAAAAACGGCCGAAAAAGCGGAGTTTACGTGCTGTAAATGAGCATTTTGAGGCCGTTTTTAACGCAGTATTGCCAACGCAGGTAGCTTTTCAACGGCCTGCTAAGCGCAATCCTGTCTTGAAGCCAGAAGCCGCACCCAGATGCGGCTTTTTTTCTGCCCAGGGAAAAACGTTATGAAAATGCCGCCGCTGCGTCTCCAGCATTGGCTGATCTTCGCCGCTGTCGCGCTGCTGTTCTTCGCCTGGGGCGTCTGGTTGATGCGCGCCATGGGACCGGTCGAACCCTGGCCCTGGTTCGGCGAATTGCGCACCGAAGTGCTGACGCCGCTGGCGGACGATCGCCTGAGCCTGGGTCAGCTGAATGCGCGGGTCGAGGGTGAACTGTGGCTGCAGCCGAACCCTGACGGGCCGCGCCTGTTGTTTCGCGGTGCCTGGCCGGTCGCCGACGGCGAGCCTTGGCCGCTGGAAGCCGAGTTGGCCCTTGGCCGAGCCGAGCGCGAGAGCCTGGCGACGGTGTTCGGCGCAGTCGGGCAAACCGCGGAACAGCCGCTGGGCGAGCAGATGCTGGCGCAACTGGCGCGACACAAGGTGATCAGCCTGAACCTGCGACCCGAGCAGGACGAAGCGCCTGCCGAGCGTCTGGCCAGCAGCATCGGCCAACCGCGCTTGCATCTGGAGTTGGCCGAGGGCCAGGCGTGGGTTTATCCCGAACTGGGGCTGACCGCGCATCTGCACGATGAGCAGTTGCGCTTGCTGCATGCGGTGCCGCGCGAGGCGCTTAACCGCTAATCGTTAGCAGGCCGTTGAAAAAACATAGGCGAGGCAGGCAAGACAATACCGATGGCGGCCCCGCAAAAACAGGCGAGGAAGCGGACTGGGCTCGCACGCGAGTTTACTGCTGTAAATGAGCATTACTCGCTTCGCTCGCCCTACGGGCCGCGCTGAAGCGCGTTAGCCGCAAGCGGCTAGCCGAGCCTGTTTTTAACGCAGTATTGCCAACGTAGGTAGTTTTTCAACGGTTTGTTAGGCGTTACAGCCAGACCGGCCACCAATCCGGGCGATCCGGTTGTAGGCGGTCGAGGTAGTGACTGCCGCCCAATTGCCACATCTGCTGGCGGATATCGGAGGCGCGGCGGTTGACGTAGGCGCTCGGCCGGCCGGCGTTTCTGGCCCGCGGGTTGGGTAGCACGGCGGCGAGCAGGCTGGCCTGTCGACGCGACAGATAGGGTGCGCCGATCCCGAAATGCTTCTGCGCGGCGGCCTCGGCACCGAACACGCCATCGCCCCATTCCACGCTATTGAGGTAAATCTCAAGAATCCGCTGCTTTGGCCAGAACAATTCGATCAGCGCGGTGAACCAGGTTTCCAGCCCCTTGCGCAACCAACTGCGGTCGGACCAGAGGAATAGATTCTTCGCCACCTGCTGGCTCAGGGTGCTGGCGCCACGTAGCGAGCCGCCCCGCTGGTTATGCGCCAGCGCCGCGCGGATGGCTTTGAGGTCGAAGCCCCAGTGCTGGTCGAAGCGTTGATCTTCGCCGGCGATGACCGCGACCTTCAGGTGGTCGGGCAACTCCTTCCAGGGTCGCCAGCTACGTTGCAAGTCGATGGGGCGTTCGTCGATCCAGGATTCGATCTTGCGTTCGATCATCAAGGCGGTGACCGGCGGCGGCAGCCAGCGCAGCACCAACACCAGCAGGGCCGAGCCGGCCATCAGCCAGAGCAGGATCTTGAACAGACGACGGAAGATGGATCGGAGCATGCGCGCTTGGCCGGTACGGGTTTGCGCGCCATTATAGCCAGCACTTGATGTCTAGCAGGCCGTTGAAAAACGTAGGCGACGACTGCATGGATGCAGGAGGTAGAGCGAAGCAGGAAGCCCGAGCCGAGGCAGGCAAGACAAGGCGCTACGTTAGTAACAGCCTCCGGCTGGTCAAAACAGGCGAGACACGTCGCGCAGCGCAGTAACAGCCCTAGGCTGGCCCGTAGGGTGAGCGCAGCGAATCAAGCGGACTGGGCTCGCACGCGAGTTTACGGCTGTAAATGAGCATTACTCGCTCCGCTCGCCCTACGGGCCGCGCTGAAGCGCGTTAGCCGCAAGCGGCTTGCCGAGCCTATTTTTAACGCCCCTCTCTTTTATCAAGAGGGCCAACGCAGGTAGTTTTCAACAGCCTGCTAGCTGGAGTGAAGCATGGCGCATCTATGGTTGTTGCTGTCCGCGTTTGCCGGTTTTACCGGGGTCGCCCTGGGGGCGTTCGCCGCCCATGGTCTGAAAAGCAAGTTATCGGCGGAGTACCTCGCGGTGTTCCAGACCGGCACCCACTACCAGTTGATCCATGCCCTGGCGTTGTTCGGCGTCGGTCTGCTGGCGCTGCACGCGCCCGGGCGCCTGGTGAATCTGGCCGGCGGCCTGTTCGTCATGGGTATCCTGCTGTTCTCCGGCAGCCTGTATCTGCTGACCCTCAGCGGTGTGACCAAGCTGGGTATCGTCACCCCCTTCGGTGGCCTGGCCTTTCTCGGCGGCTGGTTGTGCCTGGGGTTGGCCGCCTGGCGCCTAGCCTGATCGACTGACCCGAAAGTCAAGTTGCAGGACGAACGGCGCCCTTTGGTCTTGGTCATCGTCGGTGATCGGGCTAGAATGCCCGCCCTTTTCCACGTTGTGGCCGCGCCGTCATGCAGATTCAATTAAACGGTGAAGCATTCGAGCTGCCCGACGGCCAGACCGTCGCCGACCTGATCGTTCGTCTGGAGCTGACGGGTCGCCGCCTGGCGGTCGAACTCAACCTCGATATAGTGCCGCGCAGCCAACATGCCAGCACCGCCCTTCGCGAGGGCGACCGGGTCGAAGTGGTGCACGCCATCGGTGGCGGTTGAAGCCAGTTGCCGCACCCCGCCCGCAGCCCATGTCATGAGGATATTCCGATGAGCCAAGTCCGCAACGATAAACCTTTCACCCTGGCCGGCCGTACTTATAAGTCGCGCCTGCTGGTGGGCACCGGCAAGTACAAGGACCTCGAGGAAACCCGTGCGGCTATCGAAGCCTCGGGTGCCGAGATCGTTACTGTGGCGGTGCGCCGCACCAACATCGGCCAGAACCCGGGCGAGCCGAACCTGCTCGACGTGATCTCGCCCGAGCGCTACACCATTCTGCCCAACACCGCCGGTTGCTACGACGCCGTCGAGGCGGTGCGCACCTGCCGCCTGGCCCGTGAGCTGCTCGACGGCCACAAGCTGGTCAAGCTGGAAGTGCTGGCCGACCAGAAGACCCTGTTCCCCAATGTGATCGAGACCCTCAAGGCCGCCGAAGTGCTGATCAAGGACGGTTTCGACGTCATGGTGTACACCAGCGACGACCCGATCATCGCCCGCGAGCTGGCGGCCATGGGCTGTATCGCGGTGATGCCGCTGGCCGGTTTGATCGGCACCGGTCTGGGTATCTGCAACCCCTACAACCTGCGCATCATTCTCGAAGAGGCGACGGTACCGGTGTTGGTCGATGCCGGCGTCGGCACCGCCTCCGATGCGACCATCGCCATGGAGTTGGGCTGCGAGGCGGTGTTGATGAACAGTGCAATCGCCCATGCGCAGAACCCGGTGATGATGGCCGAGGCGATGAAATATGCGATCGAGGCCGGTCGTCTGGCTTATCTTGCCGGGCGCATGCCGAAAAAACTCTATGCCAGCGCTTCTTCGCCGCTGGATGGCCTGATCAAGTAACGAGCAGAACATGACCGACTCGCAACAGACCCCGGCAGCGGCCGAACGACCCCTTAAACATCGCGGAATCAAGAGTTTCGTGATGCGCGCCGGACGCATGACCGAAGGCCAGCAGCGCGGCCTCGATCAGGGCTGGGCGAAGTTCGGCCTGGAGTTGGAAGCCGGCGCTCCGGATTTCGATGCGGTTTTCGGCCGTAGCGCGCCGCGCACCTTCGAGATCGGCTTCGGCATGGGCCATTCCCTGCTGGAGATGGCCGCTGCGGCGCCGGAGCAGGATTTTATCGGCGTCGAGGTGCACCGGCCAGGCGTCGGCGCCTTGCTCAACGGCTTGATGACGCAGAACCTGAGCAACGTGCGGGTATATAGCTGCGATGCGCTGGAGGTGTTGCGCCAGTGCGTGGCCGATGCCAGCCTCGACCGTTTGTTGCTGTTTTTTCCCGACCCGTGGCACAAGTCGCGCCACCACAAACGGCGTATAGTCCAGCCCGCCTTCGCCGAGCTGGTGCGGCAGAAGCTGAAGGTCGGCGGCGTGCTGCACATGGCCACCGACTGGGAAGCCTATGCCGAACATATGCTCGAGGTTATGAACGTCGCCCCGGGGTTCAGCAACCTGGCTGCCGACGGCCGTTGCGTGGCGCGCCCGGCGGAACGGCCGACGACCAAATTCGAGCGACGCGGCGAGCGCCTCGGTCATGGCGTCTGGGATCTGAAGTTTCAGCGCATCGATTGACCGTTCCGGGCACCTACCGAGTTTCAGCGCTACAGTAGCTACAGTAAAAAATAACGGCAGCAAGGACGATAGCCCAAGACCGGGATAACCCGGCGCCAGGAAGGCTCCTCACCGCAGCACTCATAGGGCGCGACCGTCGGTCGCGTCACATAATTAGCGGCGTGGTCCGTGCGCCGTGAGGAGACGACTGTGTTGAAAATATTCCCATGCCTACTATTGGCCAGTCTGGCAGTGCAGGCGCAGGCCAAGGTCGATAGCACCCAGGCGGGCCGTCTCGGCCAGGACCTGACGCCCCTGGGCGGCGAGCGCGCCGGTAACGTCGCCGGTACCATCCCGCGCTGGGAAGGTGGCCTGGCGCAACCGCCGGCCAATTATCAAGCGGGTATGCACCACCCCGACCCCTATGCTGGCGACAAGCCGCTGTACCGGGTCGATAGCCAGAACCTGGCGCAATACCAGGGGCAATTGTCGGCCGGTTTGAAGGCCTTGCTGGAGAAGAATCCTGGCTACTTCATGCAGGTATACCCGACCCGCCGTAGCGCCGCAGCGCCGCAGCGCATCTACGACGCGACCCGCTTCAATGCGCAGAACGCCGAGCTGATCTCCAACGGCAACGGTGTCGATGGGGTTGCCGCCGGTATCCCGTTCCCGCTGCCGCAGAATGGCCAGGAAGTCATCTGGAACCACATCATGCGTTATCGCGGCGACCAGATCAGCTTCGTCAGCAACCTGGCGGCGGTGCTCTCCAGCGGTGCTTTCAATCTGCTCAAGCAGGAGCGCGATGCCTATTTCCTCTACGGCCGCGAAGGGGTGAGCCCGAAGGATTTGGACAACACCCTGTTCTATTACCGCAATAAAGTGGTCGCGCCCTCCAAATTGGCGGGGTCGGCGCTGGTGGTGCAGGAGACCATCGACCAGGTACTGGCGATCCGCAAGGCCTGGCGCTTCAACCGCGGCGAGCGTCGCGTGCGTCGGTTGCCGTCTCTGGCGTACGACGCGCTGCAGCCGGATACCAGCGGCATGGCCATCGCCGACCAGGTCGACACCTACAACGGCGCACCGGATCGCTACGAATGGACGCTGATCGGCAAGCAGGAGATGTTGGTGCCCTACAACAGCTACGCGGTGCACCAGAAGGGCATCCCCTACGACACCATCCTGCAGGAGAAAACCCTCAACCCGCAGTTGCTGCGTTACGAGTTGCACCGGGTCTGGGTGGTCGAGGCCGACCTGCGTAAAGGTCATAGCCATATCTACGGTAAACGCCGCTTCTACCTCGACGAGGACAGCTGGCAGATCCTCGTCGTCGACCTCTACGACAAGAACCGCGAGCTGAGCGGGCTGCAGGAAAGCCATCCGATCAGCTATTACGAGGTGCCGATGTTCGGCAGCACCCTGGAAACCATCTACGACTTCAAAGGCAGCCGCTATTTCGTCGACGGTCTGGATAACAACGAGCCGATGTACGACTTCAACGCCAAACTCAGCCCGCGAGATTTCACCCCGCAGGCCTTGCGCATCGGCGGCAACTGACCGACCACCGCTGCGCTGCAAAAGCCGCCTCTTCGTAGGCGGCTTTTTTATGCACGCCCGGTTGTCGGTATTGATGCAGAGCAGCGGATGGCGCCTCTACCTTCGGCTAGAGTCGAGATTCTTCTGGCGAACACAGGAGTATCGAAATGAGCATGATGAAAGCAGCAGTCTTTATTGAGCCTGGGCGCATCGAGCTGGTCGACAAGCCGGTTCCGCCCGTAGGACCGAACGATGCGCTGGTACGTATTACCACCACGACCATTTGTGGCACCGATGTACATATCCTCAAAGGTGAATACCCGGTAGCCAGCGGGCTGACCGTCGGCCATGAGCCCGTCGGTGTGATCGAAAAACTCGGCAGTAATGTGCAGGGTTATCAGGAAGGACAGCGGGTGATAGCTGGCGCCATT
>CBIHQF010000208.1:0-6913 GCA_966211665.1 uncultured Pseudomonas sp.
GCACGTTGAGCTTTTCGTTGAGCAGCACCTGGGTCACATCGCGCAGCAGACCGGAACGGTCGTAGGCGCGGATGACGATATCCACCGGATAGGTCTGCACCGGCACCGGCCCCCAGTTGACCTGGATCATCCGCTCGGGCTCGCGGCTGGCCAGTTGCAGCACCGAGGCGCAATCCTGACGGTGAATGCTGACGCCACGGCCCTGGGTGATATAGCCGACGATCGGATCGCCCGGCAGCGGCTGGCAGCAACCGGCCATTTGCGTGAGCAGGTTGCCGACCCCCTGAATCTGGATATCGCCGCGCTTGCCGGGTTTGAAACCCAGCGCCTTGCGCGGGATCAGCTCGAGCTGTTCGTTGCTGCGCTCCGGCTCGACCAGTTGCTGCGCCAGGTTGGCCAGGTGCGCCAAACGCAAATCGCCGGCGCCGAGCGAAGCGAACAGGTCCTCGCTGTTTTTCAGATTGGCCTTTTCCGCCAGCTTGTCGAAATCCACATGCGGCAACCCCAGGCGCACCAGTTCCCGTTCGAGCAGCGCTTTGCCGGCTGCGACGTTCTGATCGCGGTCCTGCAACTTGAACCAATGGACGATCTTCGCCCGCGCCCGCGAGGTGGTGACGTAGCCGAGGTTGGAATTCAGCCAATCACGGCTCGGCACGCCGTGCTTGCTGGTGATGATCTCCACCTGCTCGCCGGTTTGCAGGCTGTAGGTCAGCGGCACTATGCGCCCGTTGATCTTGGCGCCGCGGCAGTTATGGCCGATCTCGGTGTGCACGCGGTAGGCGAAATCCAAGGGCGTGGCGCCTTTGGGCAGGTCGATGGCATGGCCGTCCGGGGTGAACACGTACACCCGATCGGGCTCGATATCCACTCGCAACTGTTCGGCCAGGCCGCCGATATCGCCCAGTTCCTCGTGCCATTCCAGCACCTGACGCAGCCAGGAGATTTTCTCTTCGTAATGGTTGGAGCCGGATTTGACGTCGGTGCCCTTATAGCGCCAGTGGGCGCAGACGCCCAGCTCGGCTTCCTCGTGCATGGCGTGGGTGCGGATCTGCACTTCCAGCACCTTGCCGCCCGGGCCCAGCACCGCGGTATGCAGCGAGCGGTAACCGTTTTCCTTGGGGTTGGCGATGTAGTCGTCGAACTCCTTGGGGATATGCCGCCACAGGGTGTGCACGATGCCGAGGGCGGTGTAGCAGTCGCGCATCTCCGGCACCAGCACGCGCACCGCGCGCACGTCGTAGATCTGGCTGAACTGCAGGCCTTTCTTCTGCATTTTCCGCCAGATCGAATAGATGTGCTTGGCCCGCCCGCTGATGTCGGCCTTGACCCCGGTGGCCTCCAATTCCTGACGCAGGTGGTTCATCACCTCGTTGATGTACTGCTCGCGGTCCATGCGCCTTTCGTGCAATAGCTGGGCGATCTGCTTGTATTGCTCGGGCTCCAGGTAGCGGAACGACAGGTCTTCGAGTTCCCACTTGATATGGCCGATACCCAGGCGATGGGCCAGGGGCGCATAGATATCGAAGACCTCGCGGGCCACGCGCTGACGCTTCTCGCCGTCGGCATGCTTGACCGCGCGAATCGCGCAGGTGCGCTCGGCCAGCTTGATCAAGGCGACGCGCACGTCGTCGACCATCGCCACCAGCATCTTGCGCAGGTTTTCCACCTGGGCCTGGGAGCCGAGCACCAGGGAATCGCGTGGATTGAGGCTGGCGCTGATCGCCGCCATGCGCAGCACGCCATCGACCAGTTTGGCCACCACCGCGCCGAAGCGCTGGTGCACCGCGCTCAGGGTCACCTTGCCCTCGCGCACGCCGCGGTAGATCACCGCGGCGACCAAAGAATCCTGATCGAGTTTGAGGTCGGCGAGGATCTCCGCGATCTCCAGGCCGGCGCGGAAACTGGAGGCGCCTTCGGTCCATAAATTCTGCGCGGCGTTGGCTTGCTGTTCGGCCTCGCGGGCGAATTCGCAGGCCTCGCGCAAGGCGTCGCCGTCGAGTGCCGGGTCGATACTCAGGACATGGGCCAACCAGGCCTCTAGGTTGATGCTGCCGTCGTCGTTGATCGGCTGATGCGCTCTAACCTGAACCATTTCGCTACCTTCCAGAAGGTGTGCGACTGGCACACCTATAAAGTCGCCCGCTTCTGTGAGCCGGTCGGTTTAACCACTTAAGGCGCAACTCCGTGCGCCCCTGCACCACTTAAATAGAGGCTAAGCGCGACGAAACCAAGGGGCCCCGTCCGCATTCGCCCGATCCAGCCTTCAAGGCTGCTCGAACAACGCCATCGCCTCGACATGCGCGGTCTGCGGAAACATGTCGAGAATCCCAGCCCTTTTCAACCGATAGCCTTGGCGCTGCAACTCGACGCTATCGCGCGCCAGCGTGGTCGGGTTGCAGGACACATAAAGCACACGCTTGGCGCCCAGCGCCGCGATTTGCTTGACCACCTGCAACGCGCCGTCGCGCGGCGGGTCGAGCAGCACAGCGGCGAAGCCCTCGCCCAGCCAGCCGGCGTCGGCCAGCGGGTTGGACAGGTCGGCCTGATAAAAGTGCGCGTTATGGATGCCGTTGCTCGCGGCATTCTGCGCCGCCCGTTCGACCATCGCTTGCACCCCTTCCACCGCCACCACTTCCCGCGCCCGACGGGCCAGCGGCAAGGCGAAATTACCCAGGCCGCAATACAGATCCAGCACCCGCTCATCCGCCGTTACTGCTAACCAGTCTAGCGCCTGGGCGACCATCGCTTCATTGACCTGGGTATTGACCTGGACGAAATCGCCGGGCCGATACGCCAGTTGCAAATCCCAGGTCGCCAGGCGGTAACCCAGAATCTGGCCCTCGACATAAGGCTGCGGTTCGGTCTCGCCATGCAACCACAGTTGTGCATCCCGAATGCTGCAGAACGCCTGCAAACGGGCCAGATCGGTTTCGTTCAGCGGCGCGGTGTGGCGCACCAATAGCGCGCTGGCACTGCCGTGAAACAGCTCGACATGCCCGATGGCGCGCGGGTTTTCCAACTCGCCCAGCACAGCCGGCAGGCCACTCAGAATCGACTGCAAGGGCTGTACCAGAACCGGGCACTCGTCGATGGCGACGATGTTCTGACTGGCGGCGGCGCGAAAACCGACATCCAGACGCTTGGCCTTGGCATCCCAACGCACGGCAATCCGCGCACGGCGGCGGTAGGCGAACGCCGGGCCGCATAAGGGTGCCGCCCATTCGTCCGGCTGGGTATCGGCCAGACGGCTCAACTGCTCGGCGAGCATGCGCTGTTTCAGCGCAAGCTGGTCGTCATAGGACATGTGTTGCAGGCTGCAACCACCGCATACCCGGGCATGCGCGCAAGGCTCGGCAAGCCGTTCCGGGCTGGCAGTGAGGATGCGCTCGACCCGCGCCTCGACCACCTTGCCATGAGCACCCAAAACCCGCGCCTCGATCTGCTCGCCAGGCAAGGCGCCGCTGACGAACCAGGTGCGGCCGTCGATAAAGGCAATGCCGCGGCCGTCGTTGGCCAACCGTTCGATTGTCAGCTTCTGCTTTTTACCGACCGGCACCTGGGGCGTGCGGGTGCCGCCGCTGGGCTGAAAACGTAGACCGCCGTCTTTCCTGGCCACTAATTATTCCTGGCCATCGGTGCCGGGCGCGTCGTACACGCCGCTGGACAGATAGCGATCGCCACGGTCGCAGATAATCGCCACCATTACTGCGTGCTCCACTTCCCGGGACAAACGCAGCATGGCCGCCACCGCACCGCCGGAAGACACGCCGCAGAAGATGCCTTCTTCGCGCGCCAGGCGCCGCATCACCTCTTCGGCTTCCTGCTGGCCCATGTCGATGACCCGATCGACGCGCTCGGCCTGGTAGATTTTCGGCAAGTATTCTTCGGGCCAGCGGCGGATGCCCGGAATCGCCGAACCTTCCATCGGCTGTAAGCCGACGATCTGCACCGCTGGCGACTGTTCTTTGAGGAAGCGCGAAACGCCCATGATGGTACCGGTGGTGCCCATGGAACTGATGAAGTGGGTGATTTCGCCGCCGGTCTGCTGCCAGATTTCCGGGCCGGTGCCGCGGTAGTGGGCCTCGGGGTTATCGCCATTGGCGAACTGGTCGAGCACCTTGCCCTTACCTTCCGCCTGCATCTGCAACGCCAGGTCGCGGGCCTCCTCCATGTTGTCGACCAGGATCAGCTCGGCGCCGTAGGCGGTCATCGCCGCCTTGCGCTCGGCGGTGGAATTGCTGGGCATGATCAGGATCATCGGGTAGCCCTTGATCGCCGCCGCCATCGCCAAGGCGATGCCGGTATTGCCCGAGGTGGCCTCGATCAGCATATCGCCCGGACGAATGTCGCCGCGCTGCTCGGCACGCCCGATCATCGACAGCGCCGGGCGGTCCTTCACCGAGCCCGCCGGGTTATTGCCCTCGAGCTTGACCAGCAAGGTATTGGTGGTATTACCCGGCAGGCGCTGCAAACGCACCAGCGGGGTGTTGCCGACGCAATCGGCGATAGTGGGGTAGTGCAGGGGCATGGCGTCGATCGAATCCGCACGGCAGGAAAGGCGCCTATGATAACGGCAAACCGGCGATGGCCATAATCGCCGTTGAGTTCATACGGCTTGGACTCAAGGGCGCAAAACGTCAGCGCGCGGCATACCGTCGGTCCGCGCGCATGGGTAAACCCGATCACTCGATTACAGATTCTGCGTCGTCGAATCGCTACACTGCCGCAACCAGATCGCGGGAGGAATAAAGTGTTCAAGGATCTAGGCATCAAAGGCCGCGTGTTACTGCTTACCCTGTTGCCGACCAGCCTGCTGGCGCTGGTGCTCGGCGGTTACTTCACCTGGGCGCAGTTGTCGGGCATGCAAGCCCAACTAATGCAACGCGGGGAAATGATCGCCGAGCAGTTGGCGCCGCTGGCCGCGCCCGCGCTGCGACACAACGACGCCCAGTTGCTGCAACGGATCGCCACCCAGGCGCTGGAACAACCGGACGTGCGCGCGATCAGTTTTCTCTCCGCCGAACGCGGGCGCCTGGCCCATGCCGGCCCGAGCATGCTCAATCCGGCGCCGCGCGGCAATGTCCTGCAAGGCGAGCGCCTGACCAATCAGGACGCGACGCGCTTCCTGCTGCCGGTGCGCGAACAGCACCTGAGTCTCACCGGCCAGGCCCTGCCGGTACCCGGCAGCGAATTGCTCGGTTGGGTCGAACTGGAACTGTCGCACCACAGCACCCTGATCAGCGGCTACCGCAGCCTGCTCGCCAGCCTGCTGCTGATCGCCGCCGGCCTGAGCGTCACCGCCCTGCTCGCAGCACGCATGAGTCATACGATCAACGAACCGCTGCGACAGATCAAACACAGCGTCGCCCAGCTCAAGGACGGCAATCTGCAAACCCGCCTGCCGCCATTGGGCAGCCACGAGCTGGATGAATTGGCCTCCGGCATCAACCGCATGGCCGAAGCCCTGCAAAATGCCCAGGAGGAGTTGCAGCACAATATCGAGCAGGCCACCGAGGACGTGCGGCAGAACCTCGAGACCATCGAAATCCAGAACATCGAACTGGATTTCGCCCGCAAGGAAGCCCTGGAAGCCAGCCGCATCAAATCCGAATTCCTGGCCAATATGAGCCACGAGATCCGCACACCGCTCAACGGCATTCTCGGTTTCACCAACCTGCTGCAGAAAAGCGAGCTGACCCCGCGCCAGCAGGATTACCTCAGCACCATCGAAAAGTCCGCCGACAGTCTGCTGGGGATCATCAACGAGGTGCTCGACTTTTCCAAGATCGAGGCCGGCAAGCTGGTCCTGGAAAGCATCCCCTTCAACTTGCGCGACCTGTTGCAGGACACCCTGACCATCCTCGCCCCGGCGGCCCACGCCAAGGATCTGGAGCTGCTCAGCCTGGTCTACCGCGACACCCCGCTGTCGCTGATCGGCGACCCGCTGCGCCTCAAACAGGTGCTGACCAACCTGGTGAGCAACGCGATCAAATTCACCAGCAAGGGCAGCATCATCATGCGCGCCATGCTCGAGGACGAAAGCGCCGACCACGCGCAACTGCGCATCAGCGTGCAGGACACCGGCATCGGCCTTTCCGACGACGACTTGCGTGCGCTGTTCCAGGCCTTCAGCCAGGCCGACAATTCGCTGTCGCGCCAAGCCGGCGGCACCGGCCTGGGCCTGGTGATCTCCAAGCGCCTGATCGAACAGATGGGCGGCGAGATCGGCGTCGACAGCATTCCCGACGAAGGCTCTGAATTCTGGATCACCATCAACCTGCCGAAAGCCCGCGACGATGCCGAAGACCTGCCGCGCCCGCCGCTGCTCGGGCGCCATGCGGCGATCCTGGAAAGCAATGACCTGTCCCGCCAGGCGCTGCAACACCAACTGGAAGACTGCGGCCTGCGGGTCAGCGCTTTCGCCGACCTCGATGCACTGCTCGAAACGGTGGCCAAAGCCCGACAAGGCGCCCAGCCGATCGAACTCGCCGTGCTCGGCGTAACCGCTCAGATGATGCCGCCGGAACTCCTCGGCCAACGCATCTGGGATCTCGATCGGTTGAACTGCAAAGCCTTGGTGCTGTGCCCCACCACCGAGCAGTCGCTGTTTCACGAAGCGCTGCCGGATGCGCACAGCCAATTGCAGGCGAAACCGGCTTGCACACGTAAATTGCAGCGCGCCCTGGCCGAATTGATCAGCCCGCGACAAACCCGCGTGACGGAAAGCAACCAAGCCCCCAGCCGACCGCCGCATGTGCTGTGCGTCGACGACAACCCGGCCAATCTGCTGCTGGTGCAAACCCTGCTCGACGACATGGGTGCCCAGGTGGCAACCGCCGAAAGCGGTTACATCGCGGTGGAAAAAGCCAAGCAAGGCGGTTTCGACCTGATTTTCATGGACGTGCAGATGCCC
>CBIHQF010000209.1:0-6902 GCA_966211665.1 uncultured Pseudomonas sp.
CCTAATAATGTGATGGACAAATTGATTGGTCTGACTGAGCCTGCTTACTCCCATCGTTATTACGTCGATGGCACGCCCCGGGTTTCGGATGTCTGGCTGGGCGAAGATACGGGGTGGCGCACCATGGTCGTAGGCAGCACTGGGGCCGGTGGTAACAGTGTTTTTGCCTTGGATGTGACTAACCCGAGCGATATGTCCAGCGACAGTGTGATGTGGGAGTTCAGCCACCCGAAAATGGGTTACACCATGGGGCAGCCGGCACTGGTAGCGCTGCCTAACAGTAAATTCGGGGTAATCGTCAGCAGTGGTTACCACGACAGCGCGCCAACCGACGGCAAAGTCTGGATACTGGATGCCGCTGACGGGAGCGTGATCAAGGAGTTTACCCTTGCCACTACCGGCGGTTTGGGCGCGCCCTTGGCTTCCGATACGGATGCGGATCAGGTTGCCGATCGAGTTTATGTCGCAGACACCTTGGGTAATCTCTGGCGACTGGATCTGAGCGGAAGCAATACCTCAACATGGGGGATCCCAAGTTCGCTGGGAAGTAGTCCATTGTTTATTGCCAAGGACGGCTCAGAGGAAAGTGCTCGGCAAGCCATTACCGCCCCCCTTGCATCTGCCTTCAACGACGATGGCCAGCACATGGTGTTTTTCGGTACCGGTAGTTTTTACCGTACTGGTGATAACGAGATACCGGAAAGCCCTGCGATAGAAACCTTCTACGGAATTATCGATAAGGGAGCGCTGATCGACGGCCGAGGTGATTTGCGCGAGCAGCAAATCATCGCGGAGGCGACTCTCAGCGATGGCAACAAGGGCCGAGCCATTACTCAGAACGCAATACAAGCGAGTGATAAGGGCTGGTATTTGGATCTTGCCTGGAAAACGGGTGAGGGGGCCACCGGAGCCCTGGGTGAGCGGGTGGTTGCCAAAGCCACTTTGCGCAATGGTCGAGTAGTCTTTACCACCATGACCCCCTCTGCAGATCCTTGCGCCTTTGGCGGAACGAGTTGGATCATGGCGGTTAACTTATCCAGCGGTGCTCGCCTCAATTATGTGTATTTCGATACCAATGGCGACGGTGATTTGGATAGCGACGATAAGGCCAGCATTATTGAGGACGAGGACGACATTCCCTGGACAGGGATCTCCGATGTGGACGATGGTGTTAGCAAGGGTGTGACCTCTCTTTATAAATGGCTTTGTTTTGCCGGTTCCAGCGGTGCTGCTCCTAAATGTATCCCTCAGCCCGTTTCACAACGATTTGGTCGTCAATCCTGGCGTGAAGTGAGGGCTAACTGATGACTCGGTCTCTCAGCACGGTATCTCGCAGGGGTGCTCGGTTCGTAGCAGCGGATAAGGGGTTCACCCTGATCGAATTGATGATTGTGGTCATCGTCATTGGGATTCTAGCTGCGCTCGCGTACCCCTCTTACGATGACTATGTGCGCAAGGCGAGGCGTGCGGATGCAGAAAGCGCGCTAACGGAGCTGGCGCAATTCATGGAGCGGCACTACACCGCGAACGGTCGCTACCTGACAGCAGCCAATGTGGCCCCTACGCTGCCTTTTACCGAGTCTCCCAAGGACGGGACCAACAAATATTATGACCTGAGTTTTTCCGCTCCCCCGACAGCTACTGAGTACACGCTGCAGGCGGTGCCCAAGGGCGTCATGGCCGGTGATACCTGCGGTACATTGACCTTGACCCAAACGGGAGCTAAAGGGCAGGACCCAGGTGCAAGCCTTGTTGCATGTTGGCGGCGTTAATTTGCCGCACAGAGAAAAGACTGGCATATGTCATGATGCTGTTTGTTCAACGTAGTCGGCGACATTCAGTAAGGCTTTAAACGCGCGGGGGCATTCATGCCCCCGTTTTTTTGCCGGCGTGTTATGACGGGACTGCGATAAAAATGCCAATCCACACGAGGCTCAATTCGTGACCATGGTTACGTAGCGTGGTCTCCCATTAGCAGGTGACAGTTCTTGGGCTGTGCTGATGAGTTGGTCCTAAGCTCTGGTGCGCAGTAGCGATCTGGTAGGAGAGAAGGTGAGAGAAAAAATAGTAATCGCGGGCGGCGGCGCCATCGGTTTGCTATCTGCGCGCTTATTGGCCCAGGCCGGAGTCGAGGTGTGCCTGATCGATCAGGGGGCGCTGGGTGGTGAATCCTCCTGGGCCGGCGGCGGTATAGTTTCGCCGCTTTACCCGTGGCGCTACAGCCCGGCTGTGACGGCGTTGGCGCATTGGTCGCAGGATTTCTATCCGCAGTTGGGCGAGCAGTTGTTACGCGATACGGGTATCGATCCCGAGGTGTATGTCACCGGGTTGTATTGGTTGGATCAGGAGCCGGCGGCGCCTCTGGCCTGGGCGGCGCGGGAGGGGCGGCCGATGCGGTCGGTGCCCGTCGAGGCGGTATATCGGGCGGAGCCGGCGTTGGCCAGGCGTTTCTCCCAGGCGTTGCATATGCCGGGAGTGGCCAATGTGCGCAACCCACGTTTGATCAAGGCGTTGCGTGCGGCCCTGGTGCAGATGCCGAACGTGACGCTGCATGAGCATTGTGCGGTCACCGGCTTTATTCGTGACGGTGCGCGGGTGTGCGGTGTGCAGACCGCAGCGGGGGAGATCCGTGCCGACCGGGTGGTTGTCGCCGCCGGGGCCTGGAGCGGCGAGTTGCTGCGCAGCCTGGATATCGCATTGCCGGTGGAGCCGGTGAAGGGACAGATGATCCTTTACAAGTGCGCGGAGGATTTTCTGACCAGCATCGTGTTGAGCAATGGCCGTTATGCGATTCCCCGTCGCGATGGACATGTCTTGATTGGCAGCACGCGCGAGCATGTCGGTTTCGATAAGGTGCCCACCGAGGAGGCGTTGGCCAGCCTCAAGGCGTCGGCAGTCGAGTTGTTGCCGGCATTGGCCGAGGCCGAGGTGGTCAAGCATTGGGCTGGCTTGCGGCCGGGATCGCCGGGCGGCTTGCCGTTTATCGGTGCCGTACCAGGGCATGATGGCTTGTGGCTGAACTGCGGGCATTACCGCAATGGTCTGGTGTTAGCACCGGCGTCGTGCCGGGTGCTCGCCGATTTGCTGTTAGGTCGTGAGCCGATTATCGACCCCAGCCCTTATGCGCCAGCAGGTCGTCTTGGTTAGCGCCTTTCGGGTTGAGTCATCTGCAGCGTGACTCAACCACAGCTATCGTCGATGGTGTGCTACGGCCTGCTAATCGTGGGCTAGCGGCTTAATCGTTGCCATGTATCAGCCGCTCTACCACGCCCTCGGCCGCGAGGCTGTCAAAGGCCTCGCGGGTACGCGCCACTGTCTCGTCGTCCGTGCTCAGGCTATAGGCCATATAAAGCTCGGTTGAGAGTTCCAGGGTGAAGGTTTTCTCGAGAAGGGCGCAGTCGATTCGGGCATCCAGGCACTGCATGGCCACATCTGTTTCCGGCATCGGCAGCAGTTGCACTTGTCGATTCAATAGGCGCATGAAGTTATCGCGGTTGTTGGCCGAGACGACCATTTTGGCGAAGCCTTGTTCTTTCAGGTATTGATGACGCACATCGTCGCGAACCACGCCGACGCTGTAGTGCTTGGCTTCCTGCATATCGCGGACCTGGATATCGCTGCGTTCACGCAATTTGTACATGTGATAGTCGATGCGCTCGATTTCGCCGACCCATTTGAACTGCGCCTCGCGCTCCGGGGTACGGGCGATCAGGTAGATGAGCACATTGGCATCCTGTAGTGCCATATCGTAGGCGCGTGCCCAGGGATAAATCGTAACGCTGTAGTCGCTAAGCCCCGCGCGTCGCAGTGTGGCTTCGACTACCTCGGTCGCCGTGCCGACTACTTTGCCATTCTGCAAATAGCTATAAGCAGTGTCTTCGGTGACGACCTTGATGCTTTCCGCTTGGCTGCTTGCGCAAATCCATAGCAACAGAGCGATCCAGATGAACTGAGGGGTTGTCATGACGGGCCTCGGTGGTCTCATTCGGCTATTCGGTCGCGCCCTTGCGACTTGGCGCGGTATAGCGCCTGGTCTGCGCGTTGCAACAATTGATCGAAACGATCCGTGGTTTCGGGGTCGAATTGAGCGACGCCAATGCTCAAGGTTACATGCGCTGCAACGGGCGAGTTGGCATGCTTCATGGCCAGGGTCGCCATGGCTTGACGTAGACGCTCCGCGGCTTTGCGCGCGTTGTTGGCGTCGCAACCCGGCAACAGCACGGCAAATTCTTCGCCGCCCATGCGGGCGACCAGTTCGCCTGCGCGGGCAAATACGCTCTTCAGGGTGCCGGCCACCGCTTGCAGGCATTGATCGCCGAGGGCGTGGCCGTAGGTGTCGTTGTAGCGTTTGAAGAAATCCACATCGCACATCAGCACCGAAAGCGGTTGGCCGAGGCGTTGTGCGCGACGGAACTCGACCTCCTTCAGTTCGTCGAAATGTCGGCGGTTGGCCAGCCCCGTGAGCGGGTCGCTGCGCGTTAGTTCCTCCAGGCGCTTATTGGCTTCGCGTAGTTCCGCGGTGCGCTCTTCGACCAATTCCGCCAATTGATCGCTGCGTGCGGCCAGCTCCTGCTCGTCGCGCTTCTGGCGGTCGAGGTAGTCCGACAATTTGTCTTGCAGGTCGTTGACTCCCGACTCCAGCAAAGTCAGCTCGTCGCGACGCTTTGTCGAACGTTCGAGCCGCAAAATGTGCTTGAGGTTGGCCGGTGACAATTGTTCGAGGTGGCGCGCGATATGTTGGACGTGCACCGTGACCGAGCGGTTGAACATCCACATGATCAGCCCGGCTAGTAACAGCGATTGGATGATCTGGGTGACGATTATGCTGGCCACCTCGCCGGACAGGCGTTGCCAAAGTACCCGCTCGTCACCCTCGAGGATCAGCTCGCCGACCGTCTCCTCCACGCCTTCATATGGCACATAAACCAGCATCCGCTGCAGCGTCGGCGCGAGGTGCGATGCGGGTTGCAAAGGGCGTCGCCGCTCCATGATCTCTGGTGTGCGCCCGGCTCGCAGAATGGTCAGTTCCACGCGTCCCACGGCGGCAACTTGGGCGACGCTATCGAGCTGGGTTTGCAGCGACTCACGGTCCATATCCCAGATCGCCTTGGATAAGGTGCGTTGAAACACTTGATCGATCAGGGACAATTCATCGGTCATGGCCGCCAAGTTGGCGTGCCAGGCCGACCAGGTGCGTACCGTCACCGTGAACAGGGTGAAGATCAGGCAGAACGCCAGCGTCGCCAGCACCAGTCGACGCCCCAGCGAACCGGTGGGGCGGGCTTCCAGCGCAGGTGCGTCGTGCATCCTATAGCCACCTTTTGGCGATGGCGTCGTAGGTGCCATTGCTGCGGATGGTTTCCAGCCCCTTGCGGAAGCGCTCGACGATGGCATCCGAGGTCTGCGGGCTGAACGCCATGTGCAAGCCGACGCCTTCACCGAGGTCGGGCAGCTTCAGCACCGGCACCACTACTTTTTCGGGATCGTCGCCCGCTTGGCGGATCAGGTACCTGGCGTTCAGTTCGATGGATATCCATAAGTCCACGCGCCCCAACTTGAACTTTTCATAGTTGTAGGCGTACTTGTTGTTCGATTGCAGGTTCTTGCCGACCACGAAATCCTTCGCCAACAGGTACTGTTCGCCGGCATCTTCCTTGACCGTCGCGATCTGATAGCGGCGCGCGTCATCCAGCTCGCTGAGCGTGATGCCGCTGTCGGGCCGCGCGTAGAGGTACCAGTCCATCGGTGCGACCACGCCCACCCACTTGAACAAGTGTTCGCGCTGGGCGGTGCGGGCAATCGAATAGATCAATACATTTTCGGTGTTGAGCGCTATGTCGTAGGCGCGGGCCCAGGGCATGGACTGGATGCTCGCCTGGAGGCCGATCTCCTTGAGCACGGCCCGGACGACCTCGGTGCTCAAACCGGTGAGCTTGCCATCCAGAGTCATGTTGTAGGGTGGCAGCTCCTCGGTGACGATGCGGATCTCGTCGTTCGCTGCCGCGTGCAGTCCCCAGCACGCCAGCACTGCGAACGACAGACCCAGGAGAATGGGGCGGCGGGGCAGAGCGTATGTCATAGGGCGGCAACCTCGCGCTGGCAGGGCATCTGCTGCTTATAAATGTGGCCATTTTATTGCCATCATGCGGTCGCCGGTCGACTGCGGACATCTTTATATCGACCCCGGGTCGGAAAGTTTTAGCGGTTACTGGCGACTGCGACTGGCAATGCGTGCCGGCGCCTTGGCGCCTTTATCTCAGCATAGCCGCGCATCCAGACTATTCCTTGCCAAACGTTCGGCCTGTTCCCGGGTCATGCCGAGGCTGTCGTGCAACGCGGCGAAGTTCTCGCCCACGTAGCCGCCGAAATAGGCCGGGTCGTCGGAGTTCACCGTGACTTTCACGCCGCGCTCGAGCATTTCCAGGATATTGTGCTGGCGCATGTCGCCGAACACGCAGAGCTTGATGTTAGACAGTGGGCAAACGGTCAGCGGGATCTGCTCGTCGATGATCCGTTGCATCAAGCGCTCGTCCTCGATGGCGCGTACGCCATGGTCGATGCGTTCGATCTTCAACAGGTCCAGAGCCTGCCAGATGTATTCCGGCGGGCCTTCCTCGCCGGCATGGGCGACGGTCAACAGGCCCTCGCTGCGGGCCTTGTCGAATACGCGCTGAAACTTGCTTGGCGGATGGCCCATCTCGGAACTGTCGAGGCCCACGGCGATAAAGGCGTCGCGAAACGGCATGGCCTGCTTCAGGGTGTCGAAGGCCTGCTCTTCGGACAGATGACGCAGGAAGCTGAGGATCAGACCGTGGCTGATGCCGAGTTGCTGTTCGCCGTCCTTGAGCGCCTGCTTGATACCGGTCAGCACCACCTCGAAAGGTATGCCGCGGTCGGTGTGG
>CBIHQF010000210.1:0-6837 GCA_966211665.1 uncultured Pseudomonas sp.
TACATGTCTACCTGTTCGGCACCGGCATGCAGAACTGGGAATACCTCGGCAGCCGCATCACCGACCACGACGGCAAGATCGCCATGACCCTGCAGCCGCGCCCCGCCGGCGATTACCGCGTGCGCATGGTGGTAGAAGGCGACCGTTCCAGCGTCGACGGCTGGCTCACCGTGGTCGAGCGCGGTCGCGAGGCGGTACTGTTCGATGTCGACGGCACCCTGACCATCAATGACTTCGAAGCCTATGCCGACTATGTCGGGGTGAAGACCGCGACGCCCTATTACTACGCCCCGCAAACCGTGCGCGCCTACCAGAACAAGGGCTACCAGGTTCTCTACCTGACCGCGCGGCCTTACTGGGTAACCCGCGACGGCCGCGAATGGTTCGGCAAGCAGAACCTGCCGGCCTGGCACTACCGCAGCAACCCTTATGGCGGCGGCCCGATCCCACCGAACACCGTCGAGCACAAGGCCAATTACGTGCGTTACCTGCGCGACACCGTGGGCCTGAACATCATCCGCGCCTATGGCAATGCGACCACCGATATCGAGGCGTACGCCGCGGGCGGCATGCCCAAAGCCGACACCTGGATCATCGGCGAACACGCCGGCAAGGAAGGCACCCAGGCCCTTAGCGGCGACTATGCGCTGCACTACAGCACCGTGGTGAATGACACTCCGCTGGCGGCCTGCAAGCGTTAACACCCGAGCCATGCCAGCCGCCCGTTCGCGGACGGCTGGAACTCAAACGCTGGGCATCTGCAAATACGCCAACACCTGCGCCACGCGGGCACTCAACGAACCGGTCAACAGGTTGTAGGGCAGGCCACGGCTCTGCAGTTGCTGTTCGTACCAGACGTTCTGCCGATGGCGGAACGCGGCATCTTGCCGGGTGCCGTCCTGCACGAACGGAAAGTCGTCGGCGCACAGGAACAGGTGCCGGTAAGGGCGTTCGGCCAATTGTTCCAACTCCGCCTCGGCACGGCCGAATTGCTCCCGGCAATAGAACAGCGTGGTCAGGGGTGTGGTGTCGCATACCAGATAGCGCCGTGCCCGCCCTGCCAACGACTGTTCGCGGGCCACCTGAGTGCGGCCGATATACAGCAGGTCGTCATACGCCAGTTGTCCACCGCAAGCCTGCCAGTGTTCGCGCCCGAACTCGGCGACATGCAGGGTGCCCAGGGCGTTCGCCAAGGCCAGGCTCAGACTGCTCTTACCGGTGGATTCGCCGCCGAGCAGCGCGATACGTTCGACGAAATCGCCATAGACCTCGGCCGCCAGATACTCGCGCAGGCCATGCACATCGGCGCGCAAGCGCGAGCCGGAAATCGGCACCCGCTGACGTTCACGGTCCAGCTCGACATGCAGCACCGGCTGTTCGAAACAGCGCGCCAGATGCGCGGCAAAACCATCGCCGTAGGCTTCGCTGGTGAACACCGCCTCGACTTTATCGCCCAGCACCTGCAAGCAGAACTCCGCGACGAACTGGCGTTGCAGTTCGGGCGCATCCTGGTTATCCGGCAACTCGGGCAGCGCCAGGCCCTCACGCCGCCACTGCGCGACCCGCTGTGGCGTCAACACCCAATGTTCTATGTGCGGCAAGCGCGCGGCGAGCCAGCGCTCGCGTCGCTCGGCCTCGCAACCGGGCAATTCCGGTAGCGACCAACTGAGCAGATAGAGGCGCTCGCATTGTTTGTGCGCCTCATCGATCAACCATTCATGGCCCAGGTGCAACGGCGCGAACTTGCCCACCACCAGGCCGCTGCGAAAACGCCGCGCCATGCCTCAGGCCCGCTGCCCGTCGCCAGCGGCCGGGCTCGATTGCACCGCCCACTCGCGCCGCCAGCGATACAACCCGTACCAGGCATTGCACCAGAACAACGCGTAGACAAAACCCGTCAGGTACAGCTCGCGGGAGACGAACAAGGGCACCGCCAGGCTGTTGACCAGCAGCCAGCAGTACCAGTTTTCCAGCTTGCGGCGCATCAACAGCAGTTGCGCCAGCACACTGAAGGTCAACACCAGCGAGTCGAGGAATGGCGCATAGGCATCTGTGAAACGGTGCAGTAACGCGCCATAGCCCAGCGCCACCAACACCGCGAGCAGCAACGCAGCGAGCAACCCTGGCCAGGACGTGCAAGCGATCGGTAGCGCCGTCCCGCCCTTACCGTACAGCCACCCCCACCAACCGATCAGGCTGGTGACGATATAGAAGACTTGCAGGGTGAGATCGGCATACAGCTGCACCTCGAAGAACAGCCAGCCGAAGAGCGCGCAGCCGATCAGCCCGACCGACCAGGTATGCACCGAGTTACGCGCTGCCAGCAGCACGGCGACCAGATAAAAGCAGTTGGCGAGAATTTCCAGCATGGGCGGCATGCTCAGATCCTTGAGTACGAAAATGCCAAGGCAGGCGCAGAGGCGCGCTCACCAGATCGGGTGAGCGAACCGCTAGCGGCACCTCGCATGGAGGCGTTGGGGGAATGTCACTGAGGTTCGGGAAGAATGTCGAAACCGCCCTGGGCCTGGCTGATGATACGGAACTGCTGGCTTTCGCCGGCGACGACCCGTACCGCCAATTCGCGGCGCAGGCGGCCGTAGCTGCACAGGGTGTCGTCCATCTCGTCTATGCCGATGCCGAGTACGCGGGTGCCCTTGGGCACCTGGAAGCTGGCCACCTCGCCCATGCCGATACGCGCCGCCACTTTGCGGTCGACCAGCACGGCGACATAGCAACCGCCACCCATCAGGCCCAGGTCGCGGTTGACCACGATCTGGCCGGCGTCGGCCAACGGCTCCTGATAAGCCAAGAGGCGATCTTCGGGCACCGCTTTGACGTTTTCCGGCTCGGCCCGGAACGAGGAGCAACCGGCTAACAGCAGCAAAGGCAGAACGGCATAAATCAAGCGCATGACAAATCCTTGGTAAGTTTCGCGGGCCTGAAAGGCTTGGCGGGAGTTCCTGGCGCGCGGCCCATCCTGAGAGCACGCACGGCTATCGCAGCCTGGCACAGATTGCGCGTGGAGTTGAACCCTCAAGCCGATTTTTATTGCAGCATCTCTCGTAACCCGGGTGCAACCCAGGGTGATTTACCAGACGCTCGATTTCCCCGGATTGCGCCAAGGCTTATCCGGGCTACAAAGGCCTTCCCGTTGGTCTGTGCCCTGACTATTCCGGCAGCGCTTCGCGGACTTCGCGGGTGCCGCGCCAAGCACACAATGCCGCCTCGTCGTAAGCACCGAACAGCCAGCCGGTGCGCGCGCCCACCAGGGTGGTCGCCGCGTGGTAACGCCCCAGTCGATTGTGCCGGGCCAGGTACAGCGCGCTGTCGCGCAGCAGCGCCAGCACGCGGCTATTGGACTGGAACAACGGCGTCAGCAAGCGGCTGGCCTGGCGGTAATAGCCCAGGTGCTGGCGGCGCAGGGCCGTATAGCCACCGAATACCCGCTCCCAGTCGATGACTTCGGCAGCCCGCTGCGGCCGCAAAGCCCGGGCCAGCGCCGCGGCGTCGACCAGCGCCATATTCGCGCCCTGGCCCAGCTGCGGGCTCATGGCATGGGCGCAATCGCCGATGGCCAATACCCGGCCATCGTACCAACGCTGCATACGCACATCGGCATAGGCGGCGAAGCTCAATTGCGCGGGGCTTTCGATCGCTTGCAGAAAAGGCTCGGCGACGCCATCGGTCAATTGCATCACCCGTTTTTTCCAGGCATCCAGCCCGGCTTCGCGCCAGGCCGCGAACTGCGCCGTCGGCAAGCTCCAGAACAGACTGCTGAGCCGCTGATCGCGTTGCAGATGAGTACTGCCGGTGGGCATCACCCCGAACATTTCCCGGCAGCCGCGATACCACTGACGCAGGTCCGTGGTCTGCATGCCCGCGGGGGTCGGCTGGATATTCCACAGCGCGCCCCAGGGATAAGGCTGCACGCGCTGCTTGACCCGCATTTGCCCGCGCAGGGTCGAACGTACCCCATCGGCGAGAATCAACGCACAGCACTCGCCATACGGCTGCTCGCCGCCGCGACCGTCGCTGACGAATAATTCGACGCTGTGCGCCGATTGGCTGAAACGACTGATGGCGACACCCGTTTCGATCCGCACGCCGGCTTGCTTGGCGGCATCGAGCAGGCTGGTCATCAGCACCGCGCGGTGAATGCCCAGGCCGAAAGTGCCGACCCGCCAATCGTCGTAACGGGTATCGAGAATCACCCGGCCATCGCATGCCGTGGTGCCGTATAAACGCCCGACCGGTGCGCCCAGCCCCGTGCACTCGGCCAGCAACCCCAGTTCGCGCAATGCCGCCAGGCCGGAAGGCTGCAACAGAACGCCCGCCCCCACCGGCTGCAAGTTGGCCACCCGCTCGAGCACGCGTACGCGAAACCCCAGGCGCGCCAGCAGAATCGCACTGGCCAGGCCGGCGGTACCGGCCCCCACTACCGCAATCGACAATCCCGTCACCCTATTTCTCCGTTGTGCAGGCGCGCGATTCTAACCCTGGCAGCACTTCGCCGGTATCAACAGTGTCGCAAATTGACAGCCATAAGCTGGCCATTGGCTTGCATAGCGGCGTTACCCGGTCGTAGTTCGAGTGTAGCCGCCTGCCGATTATCTCCGGCGGTTTCTGCGAGTCGACCGGTGATGCGAATCGAGTCTATGGCTTCGCGCTTTTCGTGACCCAGCTGACATCCGCCTGCCGGAAAACTACGACCCCGACGACAGCCAGGGTTATCCGCTGCTGATCGCCCTGCACGGCAATGGCAAGTGCGGCGATGCCAGCGTCGCCAATTGCGACGGCACTTATTCGCTGGATATGAACATCCCAACCGGGCCATCTCCGGAGGCGCACCGAAGATGATCCGCGACGGTCTATGGTTGCCCCTCGACAAACTGCATATCCAGCTCAACGACAGCGTCAATAACAAGGATTACGGGGTCGCTCTCGCGGACTTCGCCACGCTCGGCAATGACTGGACGCGGGTGGAAATCCCCCTCGGCGAATTCGCCAACCGCGGTGTGGACCTGCAGCACTTCCTCTCGCTGCGCCTGTTTTTCGGACCCAACGCCAGCGTCGACCTGGCGGTCGATGAGATCAACTTCAGCGGCGCTGGCGAGGACTTCGTGCTGTTCGGCGCGCAACACCGCTCCAGCGCCTTCCGCAGCAACGGCAATCTGAACGCCGCCGAAGTCGACGGCGAGGATGTGGCGCCCTGAGCGTGACCAACGGAGCTCGCAACGCAGACTAGAGAGACGGAGTGAATTGCCTACCGAAATTCAGACAATTCACTCCCCGCCCTCTCACCCCAGACGCAGGCGCCCGTACAGCCAGCCACCGCAGACGTTGATCAGCAGTCCGAGCATGACCAGCAGTGCGCCTAGCACTTGCAGCGGGCCGAGGCGTTCGTCGAGCAGCAGCGCCGAAGACGTCAGCCCCACTACCGGCACCAGCAACGAGAACGGCGCCACCTGACCGGCCGGGTAGCGCGAGAGCAGGCGACTCCACAGGCCATAGCCGAGAATGGTCGCGCCGAAGGCCAGGTAGACCAGCACCAGAATCGAATCAAGGCTGATGCCACGTAGCGCAGCCTCGATCACGTCGGGCCCATCAAGCAACCAGGAAAAAACCAGAAATGGCAGCGGCGGCACCAGGCTGCCCCACACCACCAGGCCAACCAGGTTCACCTTGCCCAGCTTGCGCGTGACGATATTTCCCATCGCCCACATGGAGGCGGCGCCAATGGTCAGGGCAAACCCGGCCATGGTCATCATCCGGTCGCTTTGCAGGCCGATGAACAGTAAGCCAGCCGCCGCCACCAACAACCCGGACAGATTGGCCATATGCAGGCGTTCGCCGAGAAACAGCGCAGCGAACAACAGGGTGAAGAATGCCTGGGATTGCAGTACCAGTGAAGCCAGGCCCGCCGGCATGCCCACCGACATGGCATAAAACAGAAAGGCAAACTGGCCCAGCGAGATGGTCAGCCCGTAAAGCAGTAACCAGCGCAACGGAATCTGCGGGCGCTTGACGAAAAAGATCGCCGGAAAGGCCGCGAGCATGAAGCGCAACGCTCCCAGCAGCATCGGCGGCATATCATCCAGGCCGACCTTGATCACCACGAAGTTCAGCCCCCAGACGATGATCACGACCAGCGCCAACAGCAAATCCTTGGGCGACATGGCGCGTCCTTTTGTTACGGGTGAATTGATACGGCGAGCGGCCATTAGAGCAGCGACGACAGATCGTCCCTATACACAGTCGCACAACAAAACAGCCACACAGTCCGCTGCGCCCCGTCAGCGATTAAAGGAGGGAAGTGCCTGGACTTCTTTAGCTCGAAAATAGTGCTCGCCCACCCTGTTAACGCCTCCGGCGATGCGACGCCTAACGCCTGTTTTGTCCGATCGCTTTACTCCTCGCCCCCCGCTGTTTCTTCCTAGCGGCACGTCCATTACGCCGCTCGTAACGCGTCAGCAACGGCTGGGTGCTGATGCCATGCACCAGGATGCTCAGCGCCACCACCGAGAGCACCAGGTCGATGGCATCGGCCGCCAGCGCCTCCGGTAAACCGTGGCTGAGCGCGTAACTCAGGTAATACAGACTGCCGATCCCGCGAATGCCGAACCAACCGAGCAGCCAACGGATGAGCCGACCCAACTCGGCAATCTCCAGGTCGACCTCTACGCGCCCGATGGTTCACTTGTCGGTGGCGCGTGCTGGGACCTCGTCCAGGACGATAACGTCGTCAAGCAGGCCTGCGACATCGACGATGGCGTCGACCGCTTCCCGTTCAATGGCAAGGTCGGTCTCTACGAAGTTCCGGTCGGCACCTACACCCTG
>CBIHQF010000211.1:0-6799 GCA_966211665.1 uncultured Pseudomonas sp.
CTGGCTGTGGGCCGCTATCGCCCCCTTGAGCCGCGAGGACTGGCTATTGGAGAACCTGTTGGGGTTCTTCTTCGCAGCGTTACTGCTGGCGACTTACCGATACTTCGCCTTTTCCGTCAGGTCGTACTGGTTATTCGCGGTGTTTCTGGCGTTGCATATCTACGGCTCGCACTACACCTATGCCGAAACCCCATTCGGTTTCTGGCTGCAAGACGCCCTGGCCTTGGGTCGCAATCATTACGACCGTTTGGTGCATTTCGCCTTTGGCGCCTTACTGGCTTATCCGCTTCGCGAGTTGTTGCAGCGTCAGACCGGGTTGTCGGGTAGATGGCTGAATATCTTCAGCCTCACGCTGGTCATGGCAATGAGCAATTTATACGAACAGGTGGAAATGCTCGCCGCCTTGATCGTAAACCCCGAGTTGGGAACGGCCTTCCTCGGCACCCAGGGCGATGAATGGGATGCGCAGAAAGACGCTGGGCTGGCAACCTTGGGTGCCGTACTGGCGCTATTGCTAAGCAACTTCGGCACTCCACGTCGGCCGTGAAAAAGGCGTTCAGGCTTACCATCGATGCAACGCCTCTGGGGATTACACGCCAATGACTGAGGCATATATGACCTGCTTGATGTAAATCAATGTAAGACAAGCCTGATCGGCGCAAATAAGAGGACGGCGTTGTGATGCTCGGCGGTGTTTTCACTGGCAAGTCCAGCGAGTCACAACGAGCACCGACCTAGCAGGCCGTTGAAAAACGTTGGCGAGGCAGCCAGCGCAAGGCAAAAACAGGCGAAAAAGCGGAGTTTACGAGGTGTAAATGAGCTTTTTGATCGGACTCGCGCACGAGCCTGTTTTTAACGCCGCGATGGCAACGCAGGTAGTTTTTCAACAGCCTGCTAGCCGTTTACCTCTCAGGCAGGAGCCGATCATGGACAAATATCAGCAGAGCCAGAAAGACAAACTGTTCAAACCCGATCACAGCGGCCCTTATCTCGATTTGCCCAGCGCCGGTACGGCGGTCTGCTCGCAGTGCGGCGTCGTCTATCACCGCGGCCATTGGTATTGGCGCTCCGCGATGCCGGTTGATGCGCACAGCATCGTCTGTCCGGCTTGCCAACGTATTGCCGACAACCACCCCGCCGGTACGCTGCACCTGGGCGGAAAATTCTTGCAGCAACATCGCACGGAAATTCTCAATCTGATCCATAACACCGAAACGTCGGAAAAGGCTGCTCATGCGCTTGAACGTTTGCTCAGCGTGACCGATAAGGGCGACGATCTTGAGGTCACCACCACTGGCATGCACCTGGCTAACCGTATCGGTCATGCGCTGAATGCCGCTTACAAAGGCCGCTCCCAGTACCATTACAGCGATGACGAAACCCAGGTCAGCATCCGCTGGGAGCGCGACTGATTCCAGATCGCGGGCCGTCGAAAAACCTGCGCGGACTAGTGTCCCGTCCACCATCATGTCTCGGTTTAATGCCGGGGCTGGGTGGGAGGGGCTTTAGCCGCGATTGACCGTAAGGGCGCTGAAAGCATCGCGGCTGAAGCGGGGTGCCGCCCAGCGGAGCGCCGCCCGGCCCCTCCCACGGACTGCGATAAATGATTCGTGTCGCGACACTAGGACTTCGCTCGCCTTCGATCCTCAGGGCTCCTCTAACCTGTTCGCGTACCGTGAGCGAATCCGAGCGCTTGGGATTGATAAAGGTCAAACCACGGCACCCGCGCATAGCTCATGCTCGCTATCAGCCAAGCGATTGGCGGTGGTTTCGCTCACTGCCCACTGGTTCACCAGTCGGGGGTCTGTCATGAATAGCCAGCAAGAGACGATCGACTTTCTTGAGCGTCCCGAAAGCTACGGGACGCCCGTCGAGCCGGTGGAGTGCGTAGAAACCCACAGTTCGTTGATTTTTTTGCACGGCGCTTACGCCTACAAACTCAAACGCGCCGTTGCTTATGCGGCGCTGGACTTTCTCAGCCTGGAGAGCCGCGACCGCGCTTGCCATGCGGAGTTGCTGCTGAACCGCCGCACCGCACCAAACCTCTATCTGGCGGTGCGTTCGATCAACCGCGGCAAGAACGGCCAATTGGAGTTCGACGGCCAAGGCGAAACCCTGGATTGGGTAGTGGTGATGCGGCGCTTCGAGCAGAATGCCTTGTTCGAGCGAATGGCCAGCGAAGGTCAATTGACCAGTTCGCTGATGGAGCGGCTCGGCGAGGAAATCGCCCGTTTCCATGCCCAGGCCGAAATCACCCCGGAATTCGGCGGTGCCGCCGGTATTCGCGAGGCCATCGAAGCCAATCATCGCGAACTAAGTCGCTACCCCCAGTTGCTCGATCCTATGGCGGTGCAGGCCCTGCACCATGTTTCCCACTCAGTGCTCGATAGTCTCGGCGCAGAGCTCGACCAGCGCCGTGAGCAAGGCCTGGTACGGCGTTGCCACGGCGATCTGCGGCTGGCCAACATCTGCCTGTTCGATGGGCGTCCGACGTTGTTCGACGGTATCGAATTCAGCGAGCGAATCGCCTGTATCGACGTGCTCTATGACCTCGCCTTCGTGCTGATGGATCTACAGCACCATGGCCTCACGGAGCTGAGCGAGCGCTTGCTGGACAGCTATCAACGGCACAACAGCGCTGCCGGCGATTATCGCCCCCTGCCATTGTTCCTCTCGGTACGCGCCGCCACCCGCAGCTACAGTCTCGCCTGCAGTTTCAACCGTCAGCAGGATATCGCCATGCAACAGGACAAAGGCTTGCGCGCGCGTGCGCTGCTACAGCAAGCAAAAGCCTATCTCTACCACGACAACGTCTTGTCGAAACGTTCCTGATGAGGCTTTCCCTGGAGGTCACATGACTACGGACTTTCCGCTGCTGTTTGCCCTGAAAGGTACTGAGGATTACGCCACCCGTGTGGCACAGCGACTGGGCTGCCATCTGGCCGCTCATGAAGAGCGCAATTTCGAGGACGGCGAACATAAGATACGAGCCCTCGAGGACGTCGACGGCCGGCGAGTCGTGGTGTTCCATAGCCTTTATGGCGACCGCCAGCACAGCGTCAACGACAAGCTGTGTCGCCTGTTGTTCTTCTGCGGCGCCCTGAAGGATGCAGGCGCCAGCCATCTGCAGGTCGTTACGCCCTACCTCTGCTATGCCCGTAAAGAGCGCCGCACCGCCCACCAGGATCCAATCAGCAGCCGTTATGTCGCCACGCTGTTCGAAGCCTGCGGGGTCGATGGCTTGGCGGCCCTTGAGGTACATAATCTGGCGGCCTTCGATAATGCCTTTCGCATTCCAACGCAGCACCTGTCAGGGGCCGGGCTGCTGGCCGCGCATTTCGCCCCACTTGTCGGCGATGCCGAAGTGCTGGCGGTTTCCCCTGACAGCGGCGGCGCCAAACGCGTCGAACTGTTCCGTAGAGAGTTGCAGCAACGCATTGGTCGCCCGGTGGGCAGCGCCTTTATGGAGAAGTATCGGCGCAATGATCAGGTTACCGGCACCCTGTTGGTGGGCGATGCACAGGGCAAGCTGGCGATCATAGTCGATGACCTGATCAGCACCGGCGGCACCCTGCTGCGCGCCGCCCAGGCCTGCCGGAACGCCGGCGCCGAGCGGATCTTCGCCGCGGCGGTGCACGGTCTTTTCACCGGCGGCAGCGCACTGCTCGACAGCCCCTTGCTGGACGCCATCGTCATCTGCGACAGCGTGCCGCCGTTTCGTCTGGAGCCCGAGCAGGTGGCGCGAAGACTGCAGATCATCGACAGCAGCGCGGCGGTGGCGTCGATCCTGGCCCGGCAATATGGTTTGGATTGCCAGGCTCCGACGCGATGACAGCTCGACCCACTCCCGGCACTGACGACCCGCTGCCGCTGATCGATACGCCGAATGATTTCTCTGCCGGTGGATCGCGCTTCAGCGTGCAAGCCCATCGAAAACGGAGGTCCGTATGCCTGCCAACTCCTCAACGGCGCGACTGTTCCTCGCAGGTGACCTGATGTGCGCCCGGGGCATCGACCAAATCCTGCCCCACCCCGGCGACCCTCGTCTGTATGAAACTTATGTCAAGGATGCCCGCGACTATGTGCAACTGGCCGAGCGGCTCAACGGTGCGATCCCACGGCCGGTGGCGTTCACCTATGTCTGGGGCATGGTCCTGGAGGCGCTCAGGCAACGTCGACCGGACGTGCGCCTGGTCAACCTGGAAACCGCGGTGACCGGCAACGGCTCGCCGTTGGCCCAATGCATCAACTACCGGATGCACCCCGCCAATATGCCGGTACTCGACGTGGCGGGTATCGATTGCTGTGTGCTGGCCAACAACCATGTGCTGGACTGGGGCGAAGCCGGCCTGGTCGAGACCCTGGCCTGTCTCGATGCCCATGGCCTCGGGCATGTCGGTGCAGGCCTGGATCGCGACAGCGCACTGGCCCCGGCAATTGTGCCGCTGGCCGACGGCGGGCGCCTGCTGGTATTCGCCTTTGCCACCGGCGATTGCGGTGTGCCGTCGGATTGGGCGGCCAGCGAGCAACGCCCTGGCGTCGCGCGCCTCGACGATTTGTCATCGCGTAGCGTACGACAGGTCGCCCAGCACATTGGCGCGTTCAAACAGCCAGGCGACCGGGTGCTGGTCTCCCTGCACTGGGGCGGTAACTGGGACTTTGCCATAGCGCCGGAGCAGCAGCGTTTCGCCCACGGGCTGATCGATGACGCCGGCGTGGACTTGGTGCATGGCCATTCCTCGCACCATATCAAGGGCCTGGAAGTGTATCGCCAACGCCTGATTATCTATGGCTGTGGCGACCTGCTGAACGACTACGAGGGCATCGACGGGCATGATGCCTACCGCGGCGAACTGGGCCTGTTGTATTTTGCCGATCTGGCCAGCGACGGCCGCCTGTTGGCGCTGGAACTGCTGCCCAGCCGCCAACGCCAGCTGAGTATTCAGCAGGCCAAAGGCGCTGATCGCCAATGGTTGCAGGACACCTTGCAACGAGAAAGCGCGCAATTTTCCTGTACGGTTCGCCCCGCCGGCGATAACAGCTTCGCATTGGTCTGGCCGCCCTCACGCTGACCGTCGCTTCAGGTTGGAAATGGCGGTTCCGCAGGACTTTCCTTCTGTGGGATTTCGGTCATGGTCGCTTCGGTCAGCAGCAGCACGCTGGCGACCGAAACGGCATTTTTCAGGGCGCTCCGTACCACCTTCGTGGGGTCGATGATGCCTGCTTCGTACATATCCACGTATCGGTTGGCCGCGGCATCGAATCCGATATCGCCTTGTTCCTGGAGCATCCGCGCGACCGCCACCCCGGCGTCCACCGCCGAGTTCTCGGCGATGGTCCTGGCGGGAGCCTCCAACGCACGGCGAAGAATCTGCACCCCGGTCTTTTGCGTCAGCCAATTGGGTAGCTCCGCGAAGGACTTTTTCGCGCGCCGCACTGCGAAACAGTATTTTGCTATGGGCCATGACAGTCTCCTTTTCCGGTTTCCGTCATCAGCATCCGCCCATATCCCGGTTGTGCGTTGATCCATATCAAAATCATCATGTTCCGCGGCCCTGAGCCCCTTATGGGCAATGCTTTCGGACAAGCGGAAGTCCGTTCCGACAGCTCGGATTTCCGAACGTGCCGAGGCATGGTGCGATGGCCCGTTTGCGCGCAGAAACGAAAACGCTATGGTCATGTTTCCGGACGGGCGGCAGATGATTGCAAGTAACCTTTCCCGGTGTGCGAACACCAAGATGAATGGCAGTGACGTCGAATTACCGAGGTGCACTCCGATCATGGTCATAAATCGATATGGCGAATCGCCGAAACAACCCGTCAAAACCCAGACCCACTGTCAAAGGTGCGCTATCAGTCGTTACTGCCTACCGGTCGCGCTGACGGATAGCGATGTCGCGCGGCTCGATAGCATCGTCAAGCACAACCGCTTGCTGCATAAGGGCGATTATCTTTTCCGCGCAGGCGAATGCATGCAGCATGTCTATGCCGTGCGTAGCGGTTGCCTGAAGAGCTACCTGCTCAGTACCGAAGGCGTGGAACAAATAACCGGCTTTTATTTCCCCGGCGAGTTATTGAGCCTGGATGCTTTTGGCGCTGCGCTTCACCGTAGCTACGCGGTTGCCCTCGAAACCTCATTGGTGTGCGCGATCTATTTCGGTCAGTTGGAGGAGTTGTGCGGCAATATTTCACTGTTACGTAAACATCTACTGACGCGCTTGAGCCAGCAGATCCATGCCGAACAGGCCCTGCTCTGCCATCAGCGCGAGAGCGCCGAGCAACGCCTGGCAGCCTTCCTGCTCAACCTTTCGCTGCGTTACAGCCGACGTGGCTTTTCCGCTGTGCGCTTCAACTTGCCGATGACTCGCGGCGAAATCGCCAGCTATTTGGGTTTGAGTATCGAAACAGTCAGTCGCTTGTTCAGCCGCTACCGCAATAGCGGGTTGATCGAGATAAAGGGCCGCGAAGTCATCTTGAACGATGCCCAGGCCTTGAGCCGGATCGGCGAAACCTGCGTAACGCCCGGACAGTCGGACACACTCATCAGCGCTGCGCATGCCACATTCCGCCACCCTCCAAGTAGCGTTTAAACCAGTCGGCCGCCAACCTGGCCACTTCCTCCAGGGCGCCGGGTTCGACGAACAGATGGGTCGCTCCCGCCACCACACGCAGTTGCTGCTCGCATTGCAGACGGCTGCTGACTTCGCGATTCATGCGCAGCACGGCGATATCCTGGTCGCCGACGATCTGCAGGGTCGGCGCCCTCACCTGCGCCACGGCCTGCCCGGCCAGATCGGTA
>CBIHQF010000212.1:0-6787 GCA_966211665.1 uncultured Pseudomonas sp.
AAGGATTCTTCGATGGCCTCGTCCAACAACTCCTGCTCGTGCAGCACTTCTTCGTCGCCCGAGGCCGGGGCGTCGAAACGTTGCGGATGCAGTTCGACCTTGACCCAGCCGTTTTCACGGCGGTCGAACGCCTCGAAGGCGGCAATCGCATCGCTCATGGGTTTGATTTGGGTGAGGATTTTCGCCGGGTCTATGCGTCGGCTGAGAATCAGCTCGATCAGCTTGGGGATGTACTTGCGGTGATGGCAGTTGCCCATGTTGATCGTCAGGTTCTTGTTCATCGCCAGGCCGATCGGGAAGCTGGCGGCGAGCGGCGGGTAGACGCCGATGATCGACAAGGTGCCGGCCTTGGCCAACGCTTGCACCGCCCACTGCAAGGCCTGGCTCGGCGCGTCGCCGGGGTGCCAGTTGGCGCCGTCGGGGTGGGTGTGGGGCGTGACCTGGGCCATCTCGTCGCGAAAACGCCCTTGCTGCAACGGGGCGTCATGGCGGTGGCGGGGCTGTTCGGCATCCACGCCCACGGCATCGATGGCGCGGTCCACGCCGATGCCGCCGGTCAGGCGCAGCAGGGTTTGCACCGGGTCTTCCTGGTCGAAATCGATCGCCTCGGCGCCTTGCTGGCGCGCCATGCGCAGGCGGTCGGGCAAATGGTCGATGGCCAGCACCCGCGATGCGCCGAGCAGCAGGGCGCTGGCGATGGCGAATTGGCCAACCGGGCCACAGCCGAATACCGCGACCGTGTCGCCGGGGGTGATTTCGGCCATTTTCGCGCCGAAGTAGCCGGTGGGGAAAATATCGGAAAGCAACACCGCCTGGTCGTCGCTGATCTCGCTGGGCAATTTCACCAGGCCGATATGGGCATAGGGAATGCGCGCTTTTTCCGCTTGCAGGCCATCGAAGGCGCCGCTCGCTTGCGGGCCGCCGAAAAACGCCGTGCCGGCTTGTTTGCCGTTCGGGTTGGCGACGTCGCACTGGGCGTAGTAACCGGCGCGACAGTACGCGCAATTGCCGCAGGCGATGGTGGAACACACCACTACCCGGTCGCCGATCTGCAGGTTGCGCACGTCCTCGCCGAGGGCTTCGACGATACCGACGCCTTCGTGGCCGAGAATGGTGCCCGCGACCATACCGCTGACGGTGCCGCGGACCAGGTGTAGGTCGGTGCCGCAAATGGCGGTCGCGGTCAGGCGGATAATGGCGTCGGTGGGGGCTTGTAGCTGGGGTTCGGCGACCTCATCGAGACGGATGTCGCCCACGTCATGAAATACCACGGCTTTCATGCGGCTATCCTCCGTGAAGGTGTTTCCGAGCGTGCGTAACGGGGCGGTTGAGCGTCAGTCTCGACTGGCAACGGCCCATGGAAGTCCGCACGAGCCCGATCAGTGCGCCTGGGCCACGCCATGAAGGACGGTGGCGCTGGCCCGGTTGCTGTCGCTGGTGGCGATATTGCCCAGGGAAACCACGCCGACCAGACGCTTTTCGCGGTTCATCACCGGCAGTCGGCGGACCTGGATGTCGGCCATGTTCTTCGCCACGTGCATGACGTCTTCGTCTTCGAAGCAGTAGCGCACGCCTTGGCTCATGATTTCTCTGACCGGGGTATCGCCCGGCAGACCTTCGGCGACCGCACGGACGGTGATATCGCGGTCGGTGATCACGCCGATCAAATGGTCCTGTTCGTTGACGAACAAGGCGCCGCAATCGATGCGCGCCATCAGGGCGGCGGCTTCGTGAATGCTCTGATCCGGCGTCACGGTTTGCACGCCCCGGGTCATGATGTCGCTGATTTTCATGGTGTATTCCTCTTCGGTTCCTCTCTATAACTGCATCTATAACTGCATCTCATCTGTACATGCGGTGCGCTGAAGACACCTACAACGTTGAGACTTGGGTGGGAGGACGCGGTTCAGAACTTTTTCCGGTCGGCGTGGTAGCGACGATGGCCGATATGGCTGGGCACAAGGGCCTCACAGCCCCGCAGCCGGATAAGCCCAGCGCGATCCGGGTGGCGTAATCCCGGATTGCGCCAAGGCTTATCTGGGCTACGGGAGCTGCGGGTGGAACGCCCTCCAGACCTATAAAAAAAACAATTCGAACGGCTGCTGCCAACGCTGCAGCATGGTGGATGTGAGCTTGGGTTTTTGCGATGACGCCGGGTCGCTGTAGAGCTGGCTGGCGAAGGCTTGAATGGCATGGCGTTTACGGGCCTGGACGTTGCGGTCAAGGAGGATTTTGCGCGCCCGCTCCCAGGGGATCCGCGGGTCTTCGGGGGTTGCCCAATGCCAGGCCCAGATGGGCATTTCGTAGCACACCGCCCCCAGATTCGCGCAGACTCGCAAAGCGGCCTGGGCGACGGCTTCATGGTCGCTGTGGCCATCTTTGCGCCAGGTGGTGAAGACCACATCCGAGGGCTGCAGGTAGGTCGCGAGGAAGTGCTGCAACTCCTGCTCGTGCTGCGCCACCCGGGCATCCGGGAAGCCGCCGTGGATCCACTTCAGGGTGGTGTGCGACAGCCCCAGGCGACTAAGGGCCTCGGCGCTTTCCTGGGAGCGGATGATGCCCAGGCGTTGTGCGTTCCAGCTCGTGGAGTATTGATGGCAGGAACTGCCGTTGGTCACGGAAATCAGCAACAGCGGCCGTTTTTCCTGATGAAGCAGTTGCAATAAGCCGCCGCTGCCGAGTATTTCGTCGTCGGGATGAGGTGCGATTATCACCGCACGCTTGTCCGCCGGCACCAATTGCCCGCAGCCGATCGGCGCGACTTCGGCCAGGCGTTTGGAGGCTTTCCAGTCCTGCGGCGAGGTGCCGTGACCCGTGAGCATCTCGGCGTCGACGGCGGGCCGCCGCTTGCCGAACGGCGATGTCGAGGAGGGGGGGGACGTGCTCATCATGTCTGCCCTTCGCGTTGCAGTTCGAACAGCAGAAGCGAGCGGCCGGTGACGGTGAAACTGCTGCCGAATTCGAAGGATTCGGACCAACGCAAGTCCGGCCGGTTGGTATCGATCAGGCACTTCCAGCTGGTGCCCAGAGCCACTTCCGGCAGGTGGAAATTGACCACGTCGTGGTGCGCGTTGACGATCAACAGCAAGGTCGCATCGGCACCGCGGCGGCGGACCCCGGTGGGTTGCGCACGGCCATCCATGAGCATGCCGAGGCAGCGGGCATGGCTATCGCGCCATTGCTCCTCGCTCATCTCGCGGCCGCAAGGGGATAGCCAGGTCACATCCTTGACCCCGAGTTCTTCGTTGTATCCCCCAACCAGGAAACGCCCGCGCCGTAGGGTCGGATAGGCTTTGCGCAGGCTGATCAGGCGCCGGGTGAAGGCCAGTAGCTCGCGTCCTTCCTCGTCGATGCGCCAATCGACCCAACTCAGTTCGTTGTCCTGGCAGTAGACATTGTTGTTGCCCTGCTGGGTGCGGCCGAATTCGTCGCCGGCGAGCAGCATCGGCGTGCCCTGGGACAGCAGCAGGGTGCCGAGCAGGTTGCGCATCTGGCGCAGACGCAGGGCGCGGATTTCCGGGTCGTCGGTCGGCCCCTCGTGACCGTGGTTCCATGACAGGTTGTTGTCGCTGCCATCGCGGTTGTCTTCGCCGTTGGCCTCGTTGTGTTTGTGGTTGTATGAGACCACATCGCGCAGGGTGAAACCGTCATGGACGGTGATCAAATTCACCGAGGCATAAGGCCGGCGGCCGCGCTGGTTGAACAGGTCGCCCGAGGCGGTGAGGCGGCTGGCCAGCTCGGCCAGCTGACCTTCGTCGCCGCGCCAAAAGGCCCGTACGTTATCGCGGAAACGGTCGTTCCATTCCTTCCAGCCGGGTGGGAAACCGCCGACCTGGTAACCGCCGGGGCCGCAATCCCAGGGCTCGGCGATCAATTTCAGTTTGCTCAACACTGGGTCCTGGCGACAGGCGACGAGAAAGCCATGGCGTTCGTCATAGCCGCGGGCGTGGCGCGCCAGAATGGTCGCCAGATCGAAGCGAAAACCGTCGACGCCCATCTCCTCGGCCCAATAGCGCAGTGAGTCGGTAACCATCTGCAACACGCAGGGGTGGCTGAGGTCGAGGGTGTTGCCGGTGCCCGAGTCGTTGATATAGAGACGTTTCTCGTCGGGCACCAGGCGGTAGTAGGAGGCGTTGTCGATGCCGCGCATGCTCAGGGTCGGGCCCAGTTCGTTGCCTTCGGCGGTGTGGTTGTAGACCACGTCGAGAATCAATTCGAGGCCGGCATCGTGCAGGTGCGCGACCATCTCCTTGAACTCGTTGATATTGCCGCTGGCGAGGTAGGGCTCATGGGGGGCGAAAAAGGCGATGCTGTTGTAGCCCCAGTAATTCTTCATGCCTTTTTCCAGCAGGTGCTGATCGTCGAGAAAACCGTGGACCGGCAGCAGCTCGATGCTGGTGATGCCCAGCGAGCGGATATGTTGCAGCAGTTCGTTGTTCATCAGCCCGGCGAAGGTGCCGCGCACATGTTCGGGTACCGTCGGGTGCAGCATGCTGGTGCCGCGCAGGTGCGCTTCGTAGATGATGGTGCTGTCCCAGGGGATGTGCGGCGGTTGTTGCCGACCCCAGGTGAAGGCCGGGTCTATGACTTTCGACTTGGGTACGAAAGCGGCGCTGTCGCGGGTATCGAAACTCCGGTCTGCATCCGCCGAACCGACGGTGTAGCCATAGAGCGCGGGCGACCAGCGCAGTTGGCCGACCAGTTGCTTGGCGTAGGGGTCGATCAGCAGTTTGTTGGGGTTGAAGCGGTGGCCGGCATCCGGTTCGTAGGGGCCGTGCACACGGTAGCCGTAGATCTGCCCCGGATGGGCATCGGGCAGGTAGCCGTGCCAGATTTCATCGGTGTATTCGGGTAGTTCGATGCGTTCGACTTCGGTTTTGCCGGTGCTGTCGAACAGGCAGAGTTCGACCATGGTGGCATGGGCGGAAAACAGGGCGAAATTGACCCCCAACCCATCCCAGGTCGCGCCCAGGGGGAAGGGATAACCCTCGCTGATGCGCGAGCGCTGCTTGATGTGCGTGGTATGGCTTGGATGCTCTCTGCTCATGCAACCTGCTCCTTAACTATTTCCCGGTATTTCCCGGCTCATCCCGGCTCAGGGTTTGGGCGTTTTCGAGGCCGTTGTTCTGGTGGTCGTCCGGGGCTTTTTCAGCAGCGCGGGTTTTTCCTCTTTGGCTTTGCCGCGAGTCACCGATGGCACCTCTTTAGGCTTGCTGACCTTGCGCGACGGCGGGCTGGGCGGCCGTTCGTCCTGCGCCTCGGACGCGGCCAGCTTGCAAGCCATCTGCCAGTGACGTTCGGCCTGGCCTTCGGGTTTGCCCTCGGATTCCCAGATTTGATAAGCGAATTCGCGGATACGCTGCTCTTCGGTGTTCATGGCTATGGCTCCTGGCTATGGGCGGCGGAATACATGAGGTTCACGGGGAAGTCCGCCAGCACCTCGCTCAGTGTCACTTGCCCTTCGATGGGAGTGATGCGGGTACTGGAGAAGTAGCCCTTGAGGGAACCGTCGGCCATCGGCGGCAGTACCACCCGGGTATCGCCCCAACGTTCGGGCGGCACGTGGGGGGCCGGGTAGTTGCCGAGCAAGGCGGCGGTCAGGCGCGGGGCGACGACGATCATGTAGGCGCCGCGATAATGGCGGGCGAAGGCGACCACCCGCTCGGCATGCTCGCCGTTGACCACCAGGGCCCGGTAGTCGCCGAAGCGGAACAGCGCCGAATGCTCGGCGCGAATCGCCAGTACCCGGCCGATCAGATGTTGCTTGATCCGCCCATCGCTCCATTGCCGGATCAGTTCGCTACTAGCACGCGGGTTGCTCAGGGTGTGGATCCGCGCGGGGAAGTCGACTTCGCGGCGGTTATCCGGATCGACCAGGCTGAAGTCCCAGAACTCGGTGCCCTGATACAGGTCGGGCACCCCGGGCGTGGTCATCCGCAGGAAGCACTGCACCAGGCCGTTCAGCGCTCCGGCAGGCGCGATCAGCTGTGCCGCGGCGGCTATTTCGTCACGTAACTGGCGCGCCTCGGGGGCGCTGAACAGCTGTTTGAGAAACACCTGGCAGGCGGTTTCGTAGGCCTGATTGGGCAAGTTCCAGCTGCTGCGCAATTTGGCTTCGCGCACGGCTTTGCGTTGCCACTGGAGCATGCGGTCCAGGTAGTCGTTGAGGGCTTGCGGATCGTCCAGGCCGAGGGGCGGCGGCCAACTGCCGAGCAGGGTCTGGTAGAGGATCAGTTCGTCGCCGCTGGAGGGCGCGGGGCCGTCGTCGAGTTCGCTGCGCCACTCGGCGGCGAGCTGTCGCCAGCGTTCGACCAACTGGGCGAACCAGGATGCGCGCTCGCTGATCACCGCCAACCGCGCGCGCACGTCCTCGCCACGTTTGTGATCGTGGGTAGCGGTGGCCAGCAGGTTGTTGGGGAAGCGCCTGCCGCGTTTGCCGCAGTGGCGGTGGAATGCCACGGGCGAGGCGCTGAAGTGACCAGGGTCGAAGCCGACATCGCTGCGCGACAGCAGCCCCCCCGAGCGATAACAGGCGGTGTCCTCGATGGCTTTGGCGGCGGTGGGCGAGGTCAGTTGCTGGAACCGCGCCAGGGTCTTTTGCCGCAAGCGGCGATAGGGGCCGGGCGGTAGCTCGCGCAACGCTTGCCCGCCGAGCCAGCGGTCGAGATGGTCGAGGATCGGCCACTCGGCCTCCGGCAAGCTGCTGCGCGCGCCGTTCAAGGCCTGGGCGAAGAAGCGCCGGTCCTGCTCGGAGCGCCCGCAGGCACCGGCATAGGTGCGGTACACC
>CBIHQF010000213.1:0-6762 GCA_966211665.1 uncultured Pseudomonas sp.
GCCGCGCTCGTCGTAGGCGAACCGCGTGGGGTAGCCAGAGCAGTCGACCTGCTCGGTGAGCTGGCCGAGGGCGTTCCAGCGCAGGGTCTTACGCTTGCCGCTGGCGTCGATGATCTCCACCGGCAGGCCGCTGGTGTCATAGCGGTAGCGGGTGACATGACCCAGCGGGTCGATCTCTGCGATGCAGTTGCCGCGCTTGTCGTAGCGGTACTGCCAGGCATTGCCGGCGGCGTCGGTCTCGGCTTCGGGCAGCGACCAGTGGCCGAGCCACTGGGTGAAGTCACGGCGCCCCAGCGGGTCGAGGGTTTCGCAGAGATTGCCGGATTCGTCATAAGCGAACTGCCATCGCGCACCGTCCGGAGCGGTAGCGGCGAGCAGTTGGCGTTCGTCGTTCCAGTCGAACAGCCAGAGCTGGCCGAGGGCGTCACGATAACGAGTGATCTGGTACTGGTTGTTCCAGTGGCGCTCACTGACGCGACCAAGGCCGTCGGTGACCCGAGTGATCCCCGTATCAAGGTCGTAGTGCAGGTGGTACTCGTCGCCGTCGTCGGTCCAGTGCCGTGTCACCCGCCACTCGCGGCCATCGGCACCGTGCAACTCGCTCCACTCATAGAAGCAGCGCAGGCCGGTGGGACGCTGGTGTTCGATCAGACGGCGGCCGCTGTCATAGACGAAGCGACGCAGCAGTTGGCCCTTGTCGTCGCGAACCTCGCTGAGATCGCCCTGGGCGTCATAGGCGTAGACGACCAGCACCTCGCGCCGGCCATCGGCGAACAGACGCTCGACCCGCCCCAGGCGCTGCGGATACCGGGAGTCGGCAATCAGCTCGATGCACAGCTGGTTGTGGCCATCGCGCACGGCACGCAGCCGGCCAGTGGCGTCGTATTCGAGCAGCAGGCGGTTGTCGTTGCGGTCGCCGAGCTTGCTCAGACGCAGATGGTCAGCCGCCTCGGGCAGCGGCTCGAACAGGCGGTAGAGGCCATCGACGCTTTCCACCAGCAGCGCGCCGCTTTTATCGCGACGGAAGTTCAGGCCTTCACCCGGACTGTAGCAGGCATCGCCCGGTGGCAAGTTGCCGATCTCGATGGGGCGGCCCTGTTCGTCGATGTAGGTCAGCGTTTCGCCACCTTGCGGATGAGCGTGTACCTGCACGGCGATCTCGAACGGCAGGCTCCAGCCGGCACCCAGCAGGCCGTCACGACGCTCGTCGCGGCTACTGTAGAAGCGCTGCCACTCGATGGGCATCAACCCCGGCAGGACGAAGTCGAGGTCGTCGTCTTCACCGAGCACCTTGGCCCCGGTGCTGGCGTGCACCGGGTTGGGCGCACCGCTGCTGGCCGCGCCAAGGGCGTTGGAGATGGCGTTGGTGGCATAGGCGGTCGCGCCGCCCATAGCCATGTTGCCGGCAAAACCGGCGGCCAGGCAGGGCAGCTTGCTGCACAGCTTGCGCGGGTTGCCGCGCAGCGCCATGAGCACGGCCAGGGCCAGGCCGATACCGGGGGTCTTGCCACTGCGGATCGGCTGCACCACTACGGCGTCGCCACCGATGCGCACGTTCGGAGAGATATTGCCGCTTTCCACCACCGTGGCCTCGCAGGTGCTGCGATCACCGCTGCGCACTGCCGGCTGGCCTTCGATGCTGACCTTGATTGAGCCTTCGGCCAGCAATTGCACGGGCATCGGCGGGTGCTTCTTGCACTCGATGGCATCCAGCGGGCAGGGGATGACGCCGGGCGCCGGCTGGGCGACCGTCGGGCGCCACATCTCACTGAAAAAGCTCTTGGCCATGTCGAGGAAGCCGGGTTCCGCTTCCTCGGCGGGTGGTGCCTGCTCGAGCTCGGTGCCGGACGGCGCAGCGGCGCTGCCCAACTTGCCAGCGGCGCGCGCGGCAGGGCGGCCGTTGGTCAGGGTCTTGTTGGCGCCGGTGACGATCTTGGCCTGGACATTGGGCGGGGAGATGGCGTTGCCCAGGCCTTCGCAGAGGGTCGTGAGACCCTTGTCCCAGCCGGTTTTGTTCATGCCGACCCCCACGGCGATACCGACCACTGCGGCGAGGGCAAATCCACCTAGACCGCCAGTGAGCACGGTCAGGCCGGTGGCGGCGACCACCGCAGCGCAGGCCACGGCGGTGATGGCGGCATAAGCGGCCACTTCCAGCACGCCGCCAACGATGTCGGCCAGCAATGTGGTGTGCAGCAGATCGTCGCCGAGCCGGGCGGCCCAGAGCGCATCAGACATCGCAGGTCATCCGTTGAGACTGAGGCTGTGCTTGATCTGCGCCCAGTGCGCGGCGTCGGCATCATCGAGCGGCGTCGGCTTGACGTAGCTGAGGGCGAGCAGGCGGCGACCATCGGTCAGCAGCACACCGAGCTGGAACTGGTAGACCTGCTCCGGCCCCTTGCTGAACTGGCTGCGCAGCTCGACGCCGACGATGGCCTGGGCCGGGCCGACCTGGACATCCTGCAGGGCGCTGCAGCGCAGATCCTTGACCTGTTTCGCCAGCTTGGCGACCTGGGTCTCGAAGTGGCTGCGCAGGGTTTCGCCGTCGCCCAATGCACCACGGGTGATCACCAGCGAGGTACCGAGGTCGTTGAGACGCAGGATGTTGATGGTGCTGTCCTGCAGGTCCTTGCCGGGCAGTTGCAAGCTCAGTTCTTGGGTGGTGTAGCTCATCATGAGTTTCCTTTCTCTTGCCCGAACAGGGATTTGACGGCCGCATCGATGCTGCCCTGATCACCCTGACCATCGGGCGTGGCACCAGGGCCGCCGCCGATATTCAGGTTGAGGACGCCGCCTGTGTTGAATTCGGCGTCGCCACTGGCGTGGAAGTTGATCGCCACGCCACTGAGGTTGATCTGGCCGCTGGCATTGAGTTCGAGAATGCTCTTGCCGCAAACCAGACGCAGGTTCTGCCCGACCTCGATGAGGTAGCTCTGGCTGATGCTGTCGGTCTTGGTCGAGCCCACCAGCAGCACGTCGTCGAGCTTCACCGCGCGCAAGCGGTTGTTGCCGATGGTCACGGTCTCGTTCATGCCGATGCTCTTGACCCGGTTGTTGCCCACCGAGTGGGTTTCATCCACCTCGACGACGATGTCCTGGTTGCGCTCGGCGTGGATGTACAGCTGCTCGGCGCCCTTCTTGTCCTCCATGCGGATTTCGTTGAAGTTGGCCGGCGTGCCGCCCTTGCTGGAGCGACTCTTGATGCCGCTCTGGGTGGCGTTGGCGGGCAGGTCGTAGGGCACTGTCTGCTCAGCGTTGTAGACACGCCCGGTGATGATCGGCTGGTCGGGGTCACCTTCGAGGAAGCTGACAATGACTTCCTGGCCGATGCGCGGAATCTGGATATGGCCCCAGTTCTTGCCGGCCCAAGACTGGGAGACGCGAATCCAGCAGGAGCTGTTTTCGTTGGACTGGTCGTGACGGTCCCAGTGGAAGTGCACCTTGACCCGGCCGTACTGGTCGGTCCAGATCTCCTCGCCGGCAGGGCCGACCACCACCGCGGTCTGCGGCCCCTGCACCATGGGTTTGGGCGTGCCGCACAGTGGACGAAAGGTCTGCTGCGCGTCGGTGCAGGTGAGCTGGCACTCGAACTGGCCACCGCCGCCACTGCCGCTCTCCAGGGACTCCTGAGCGGCGTGATAGCGCGCGCAAATCACCAAGTACTCACGGTTCTGGTCGGCGCGGCCGAAGCCGGTGAGGCTGAACAGGTTGCCCGAGGCGATGCCACGCACGCTGCCGCCGACCTCGACGCGCTCGTGCAGGCTCTGCAGCGCCTCGATGCGATTGCGCGCGTACTGCTCGCCATCGCTGCTCTGCACGTAGGTACCGGGATAGTCGTACAGCGGATAGTCGCCGGCGCTGTGCGGGCGCGGCATGACCGAGCGCACATCGATGCGCGCGCTGGGACGCTGGAAGTCGTAGTCGTTGAGCTCCATCGAGCCCGGCTGCACGTGCTGGGCCAGTTGCCAGTCGTTGATGTGGTCGCGCTCGCGGTGCTGCCCATCAGGTGGATAGTAGGGCACGCTGGCGTAACCGGGGGCCGGCATATGGGCGCCGTAGGCATCGGCGAGTACCAGCACATGGCGATCGGCCTCGTGCCGGAAGTAGTAATAGATGCCCTCCTTCTCCATCAACCGGCTGACGAAGTCGAAGCTGGTTTCGCGGTACTGCACGCAGTACTCCCACTCGCGGTAGGGGCGGCTCAGCGCGTCTTCGAAATCGGAGAAACCCAAGTCGCGGAACACCTGCTTGATGATCTGCGGCACGCTCATGTGCTGAAAGATGCGGCAGTCGGACGTGCGGCTGAGCAGCCACAGCCAGGGTCGCAGGGTGACCCGATAAGCAGCGAACTGGCCGCGGTCGACGGTCTGCCCGCAGGCGGCGACGATGCCATGGAAATGGCGGTCGCCGCCGCCATGCTGCTGCACGGAGAGCGTCAACGGCTTGCCGAGCAACTGGTTGAGATCGAGGTTGGCATCGTGGGACACCAGTTGCAGCTCATACTCGAACAGGCGGCCCAGCTCGTCGCTGCCGTGCATCGAGCGCAGCAGCAGAACGTCCGGCCCGAGCGGGCTGGTGATGCGGGCAAAGCGGGAAGATTGGGCGAAGAACATAGGTCGGGGTTCCAGCCTGCCATGACGCGGGCCGGCGATAGCCGACCCGCGCTCGGGCTCAGGCGTTGTCGGCGAAGCTGTAGTTCAGGTCGTTGTCGGCCACGCTGATGCGCACGCCGGCCAGCGGCTTGCCTTCCATCATGCGGGTGAGGAACTCGCGGCTCATGTCCGGCAGCATGCCGTTGGTGAGAATGGCGTCGATTTGCCGGCCGCCACTCTCGCTCTCGGTGCAGCGCGAAACCACCAGGTCGACCACCGCCTCGTCGTAGTCGAAGGGCACCTTGTGGGTGCTCTCGATGCGCTTCTTGATGCGCCCCAGTTGCAGGCGGGTGATGGCCTTGAGCATGGTGTCGCTGAGCGGGTAGTAGGGGATGGTCACCAGGCGGCCGAGCAGGGCTGGCGGGAAGATCTCCAGCAGCGGCTGACGCAGGTCGCGGGCGATGCTCTCCGGCTCGGGCAGGTTGTCCGGGTCCTGGCACAGGCGCGCCACCTGTTCGGTGCCGGCGTTGGTGGTGAGCAGGATCAAGGTGTTTTTGAAGTCGATCAGGCGCCCTTCTCCGTCTTCCATCACGCCCTTGTCGAACACCTGGAAGAAGATCTCGTGCACGTCCGGATGGGCCTTTTCCACCTCGTCGAGCAACACCACGCTGTACGGCCGGCGGCGCACCGCCTCGGTCAGCACGCCGCCTTCGCCGTAGCCGACATAGCCGGGCGGCGCACCCTTGAGGGTGGAGACGGTGTGCGCTTCCTGGAATTCGCTCATGTTGATGGTGATCAGGTTCTGCTCACCGCCATACAGCGCCTCGGCCAGCGCCAGCGCGGTCTCGGTCTTGCCGACGCCGGAGGTGCCGGCGAGCATGAACACGCCAATCGGCTTGTTGGGATTGTCGAGACCGGCGCGGGAGGTCTGGATGCGCTTGGCGATCATCTTCAGCGCATGGTCCTGACCGATGATGCGCTTGGCCAGCAGACTGTCGAGGTTGAGCACGGTCTCGACCTCGTTGCGCGCCATGCGCCCGACCGGAATGCCGGTCCAGTCGGCCACCACCGAGGCCACGGCCTGGTAGTCGACGGTCGGCAGAATCAGCGGGGCTTCGCCCTGCAGCTGGCTCAGGCGCTGCTGCAGTTCGACCAGTTGGGCACGCAGGCTCCGGTGGTTGCTATCACTGTCCTGATCGACCACACCCACGCTTTCGCGCAGGCTGGCGCGGGTGACCAGCAGTTCATCGACCAGCTGCTTCTCTTCGGCCCAGCGGCTTTCCAGCTCGGCCAGACGCTCGCGCTCGTCGGCCAGCAGGCTCTCGCTGTTGGCCTGGCGCTGGCTGACGTCGATGCCGATGGCATGCTCGCGGGCGATGATCTGCAGTTCGGTTTCCAGCGCCTCGATGCGCCGGCGGCTGTCATCGACCTCGGCCGGTACTGCATGCAGGCTGATGGCCACGCGGGCGCAAGCGGTGTCGAGCAGGCTGACCGACTTGTCCGGCAGCTGGCGCGCCGGGATGTAGCGGTGCGACAGCTTGACCGCAGCATCCAGAGCCTCGTCGAGAATCTGCACCTGATGGTGCTTCTCCATGGTCGAGGCCACGCCACGCATCATCAGCAGGGCCTTGTCCTCGGACGGCTCGGGCACTTGCACCACCTGAAAGCGCCGGGTCAGCGCCGGGTCCTTCTCGATGTGCTTCTTGTACTCGGCCCAGGTGGTGGCGGCCACGGTGCGCAGGCTGCCGCGCGCCAGCACCGGCTTGAGCAGGTTGGCCGCATCGCCGGTACCGGCCGCGCCACCAGCGCCGACCAGGGTGTGGGCTTCATCGATGAACAGGATGATCGGCTTGGGCGAGGCCTGCACGTCTTCGATGACCTGGCGCAGGCGCTGCTCGAACTCGCCTTTCATGCTGGCGCCGGCCTGCAACAGGCCGACATCCAGGCTGCGCAGCTCGACATCTTTGAGTGAAGGCGGCACGTCACCGGCGGCGATGCGCAGGGCGAAACCTTCGACCACGGCGGTCTTGCCCACGCCAGCCTCGCCGGTGAGGATCGGGTTGTTCTGCCGACGTCGCATGAGGATATCGACCAACTGGCGGATCTCCTCGTCGCGACCGACGATGGGGTCGAGCTGACCACTGCGCGCCTGCTCGGTGAGGTCGATGGT
>CBIHQF010000214.1:0-6751 GCA_966211665.1 uncultured Pseudomonas sp.
CCTGCACCCGAACAACGACGTGAACATGGCGCAGTCGACCAACGACGCCTACCCGACCGCCATCCGTCTCGGCCTGCTGCTCGGCCACGATGCCCTGCTGGCCAGCCTGGATAGCCTGATCGGCGCCTTCGCGGCGAAAGGCGAAGAGTTCGCCCATGTGCTGAAGATGGGCCGCACGCAATTGCAGGATGCCGTGCCCATGACCCTCGGCCAGGAATTTCGCGCCTTCGCCACCACCCTCGGCGAAGACCTCGCGCGCTTGAAAAGCCTGGCCCCGGAACTGCTCACCGAAGTGAACCTGGGCGGTACCGCGATCGGCACCGGGATCAACGCCGACCCGCGCTATCAGACACTGGCGGTCGACCGCTTGGCGGTGATCAGCGGCCAGCCGCTGGTGCCGGCCGCCGACCTGATCGAAGCCACCTCGGACATGGGCGCCTTCGTGCTGTTCTCCGGCATGCTCAAGCGCACCGCGGTGAAGCTGTCGAAGATCTGCAACGACCTGCGCCTGCTGTCCAGCGGCCCGCGCACCGGGATCAACGAGATCAACCTGCCGGCGCGCCAGCCGGGCAGTTCGATCATGCCCGGCAAGGTCAACCCGGTGATTCCGGAAGCGGTCAACCAGGTGGCGTTCGCGATCATCGGCAACGACCTGGCGCTGACCATCGCCGCCGAAGGCGGGCAGTTGCAGCTCAACGTCATGGAGCCGCTGATCTCCTACAAGATCTTCGACTCGATCCGCCTGCTGCAACGCGCCATGGATATGCTGCGCGAGCACTGCATCGTCGAGATCAGCGCCAACGAAGCGCATTGCCGCGCGCTGATGGAAAACTCCATCGGCCTGATCACCGCGCTCAACCCCTATATCGGTTACGAGAACGCCACCCGCATCGCCAAGCTGGCACTGCTCAGCGGCCGCGGCGTACTGGAGCTGGTGCGCGAAGAAAAGCTGCTGGACGACGCCACCCTGGCCGACATCCTCAGCCCGGAAAATATGATCGCGCCGCGCCTGGTGCCGCTCAAGGCCTGATCCAACCGCAATAGCCCGCGCCGCACGCCTCGTGCGGTGCGGTTTTTCCGCCCTGGCCTGCTGGGCGGCACCACTGAAGGTCGCGTCAGACGGCCTCACAAAAACGACAATTCGGGTGATAACAATGAGTCAGAGCAATACCCTTTCCCTCGGCGTGCTGAGGCGCATGCCGCTGTGGCAACAGATCCTTATCGGCCTGGCCCTCGGCGTGCTCACCGGCATGCTGTTAAAAGCCGACGCCCTGGTGCTGGCGCCTGTAGGCGCGCTGTTTCTCAACGCGATCAAGATGCTGATCGTGCCGCTGGTGTTCGTTTCCCTGGTGGCGGGCATTACCGCCATGCACGACAGCGCCAAGCTCGGTCGCATCAGCATCAAGACTATCGCCATCTACCTGGCCACCACCGCCTTCGCGGTGAGTATCGGCTTGTTGTTCGGCAGCCTTTTCAGCCCGGGCGAAGGGATGAATATGGTCGCCAGCGGCACCGAAGAAGCCAAGCAGGCGCCTTCGCTGGTGCAGATTCTGGTCGGCCTGGTGCCGAGCAACCCGGTCACCGCCTTCGCCGAAGGCAATATCCTGCAGATCATCGTATTCGCCATCGCCCTGGGCGTGAGCATGAACCTGGTCGGCGAGAAGGCGCAGCCCGCGATCCGCCTGTTCGACAGCCTGGCCGAGACCTTCTACAAGCTCACCGACCTGGTCATGCGCCTCGCCCCGATCGGCGTGTTCGCGCTGATCGCCGGGGTGGTCGGCAGTCACGGCGCCGAGGTGCTGCTGCCGCTGGCCGGCGTGATCGGAGTGATTTACCTCGCCAGCATCGTGCACCTGCTGCTGGTCTACGGAGGCCTGGTGACCCTGCTGGCACGGCTCAATCCGCTGCGCTTCTTCCAGGGCATCGCCCCGGCGCTGGCAGTGGCCTTCAGCACCTCCAGCAGCTCCGGCACGTTGCCGGTATCCATCGAGTGCGCGCGCAAGAACCTCGGCGTGTCCCAGGGCGTGGCCGGCTTCGTGCTGCCGGTGGGCGCCACCATCAATATGGACGGCACCGCCATCTACCAGGGCGTGCTGGCGCTCTTCATCGCCCAGGCCTTCGGTGTCGATCTGAATGCCAGCCAATACCTGATGATCATCCTCACCGCGACCCTGGCTTCGATCGGCACCGCCGGCGTGCCCGGCGCCGGGCTGATCATGCTCGGCCTGGTACTGACCTCGGTCGGCCTGCCGCTCGAAGGCGTGGCGCTGATCGCCGGCATCGACCGCATCCTCGATATGGCGCGCACCACGGTCAACGTCGCCGGCGACCTGATGACCACCACTCTGGTGGGCCGCAGCGAGAACGAACTGGATCAGGACATCTACAACAGCGCCAACCCGCAGTAACGCGGCACGGCAAGCCCGAGCAACACCCGCACAAGGACGTGCGGGGCTTTTGCGCCAACCGGGCGCATGGGCATCGCCGGAAGGAGCCGGCAGCCAACGAGATGCATATCGGCATCCAGGGCATACCAACAAAAACCACACAGGGTGACACCATGAAATTGATCGACCTCAGTCGTCTCTCTCCACCAGCCGTCAGGCAATCCCTGATGCGGTAGTGATCCATAGGATCGCTGGCCACCCGTTGCCGTCCGCCAGCGTCGCCTTACCCGGGCGGCGCTGCGGCGTCATCATCTTTTATCCCTGACACAATCACAAAAGAGGGAGAACACTATGCTGGATTTACTCAACGACCTGCTTTGGAGCAAGGTCCTCATCGTCATGCTGATCGGCCTCGGTCTGTATTTCACCGTCGTCTCGCGCTTCGTGCAGTTCCGCTACTTCGGCAGCATGTTCCGTATCTTCGGCGAGGCGTTCAAACGCCAGCCGGGCCAGCTCAGTTCGTTCCAAGCGTTGATGCTCAGCGTCGCCGGCCGCGTCGGCGCCGGTAATATCGCCGGGGTATCGGTGGCGATCATGCTCGGTGGCCCCGGTGCGGTGTTCTGGATGTGGGTCGTCGCGCTGGTCGGTATGGCCACCAGCTATTTCGAGTGCTCCCTGGCCCAGTTGTACAAGCGCCGCGAGGCGGACGGCACCTACCGGGGCGGCCCGGCTTTCTACATCCAGCACGGTCTCGGCCAGCGCTGGCTGGGCATCGTGGTGTCGATCCTGTTGCTGGTGACCTTCGGCTTCGGCTTCAACGCCGTGCAGTCCTACACCGTCGCCAGCTCGCTGCATGACACCTTCGGCCTGCCGACCCATATCAGCGGCCTGGCCCTGGTCGCGGTGATCGCCCTGATCATCTTCGGCGGCATCAAGCGCATCGCCAAGTTCGCCGACGTGCTGGTACCGGTCATGGCGTTCTCCTATATCGCCATGGCGCTGTTCGTGATCGGCAGCAACGTCGAGTTGATCCCACAGACCCTGGTGCTGATCGTCAAGAGCGCCTTCGGCCTGGAGCCGGCCTTCGCTGGCGGCATCGGCGCGGCCATCATCATGGGCGTCAAGCGCGGCCTGTTCTCCAACGAAGCGGGCCTGGGCAGCGCACCGAACGTCGCCGCGGTGGCCGTGGTCAAGCACCCGGTCGCGCAAGGCATCGTGCAATCGCTCAGCGTATTCATCGACACCATCATTCTGTGCAGCTGCACCGCCCTGATCATTCTGCTTTCCGGCGTCTACCAGCCGGGCAGCGAGATGGCCGGCGTGGTTCTGACCCAGGCCGCCGTCGCCAGCGTCGTCGGCGAGTGGGGTCGGGTGTTCGTTAGTATCGCATTGCTACTGTTCGTATTCACCACACTGATCTATACCTACTACCTGGGTGAAAACGCACTGGGCTTTTTCAGCCAGAAGCGCGCGCCGGTGCAGGTATATCGGGTATTGGTGATTGCGCTGGTGCTCTGGGGTTCGATGCAGGATTTGGGGACGGTATTCGCCTTTGCCGACGTGACCATGGGCTTGCTGGCGATCGCCAACTTGATCGCCCTGGCTCTGCTGTTCAAGGTCGGTCTGCGCTTGATGCGCGATTACGACCGCCAAGTCAAAGCCGGCGTCGAGTCGCCGGTATTCGATCCAAAAGCCTTCGCCGACCTGGACCTCGATCCCGAGGCTTGGCCAGAAGCGCCCGTTGCGCCGCTGGCGCCACTCGGATCATGGCCAAACCCGGGAGCCAAGCAACCGGATAACGCCCTGCAACATCGCTGACTTGTAGCCGCCCGGTTCTCGCCGGGCGGCGTTTTAGCGTTATGCGTCCCATGTCGACAATGGGTCGGCTTGGGATTCTCCGCATTTCAGGAGTGCTCGACCATGCGCCGTTGTCTTTCCCGTTCGCTGTTGGTTTGCCTGCTGTTCGCCACTTTCGCCCGAGCCGAACTGCCGCCCGACTATAAGGTCGTGCTGCTGACGGAAAACTTCCCGCCATTCAACATGGCCGATAACAACAAGAACTTCGCCCGCGAAAAGAACATCTCCGGACTCAGCGCCGATATCGTGCGGGAAATGTTCAAACGCGCAGGTATCAAGTACAGCATGACCCTGCGCTTCCCCTGGGATCGCATCTATAACCACACGATGAAGACGGCCAACCACGGCCTGTTTTCCACCTCCCTGAGCGACGCGCGCAAGCCCCTGTTCAAGTGGGTCGGGCCCATCGCCAAATACGAAAGCGTGCTGGTCGGCCTCGACAGCAGCCCGCAGCTGAAGAATCTGGAAGAAGCCAAGGCCTATCGCATCGGCGCCTACCAGAGTGCGGCCGTCAGCCAGTTCATCGAACGCCTCGGCTTCACCCCGCAAAATGCCCTGCGCGATCAGGAAAACATCCACAAGCTGCAACGCGGACAGATCGATTACTGGGCCACTTCCGACCCGGTTTGGCGCTTCTACGCCAAGGAACAGAACGCCACCGGCATGAAAACGGTATTGAGCTTCCACACCTCGGATCTCTACTTGGCGCTGAACAAGGACATCCCCGACGAAGTGGTGGAACGCCTGCAAGCGGCGCTCGACCAGATGCGTAGCGAGGGTTACGGCACCTGCGAGAAAAACCCGGAGCTGTGCTGATCTGCCAATCGGCGAACGCCCCACCGCCACGGTGGGGTCTTCGCTGATTTTCAGGGACAGTTGACCACCTCGGCCCCGGCACTTTTCAATGACGGTATTGGCCCGCTCGGGCGATTGTCAGAGCGCTTCTCCAGATAACCAGTGGCGGTATTGCCGCCCCCTCACTTTTCAACGGCCTGCAAAGTCGCAGCCACTCAGTTCGGGAAATATTTATGCACGCCCCCGCCCAACGCCTGCTGGTGCTCTACACCGGCGGTACCATCGGTATGCAAATGAGCGCCCAGGGCCTGGCCCCCGCCTCTGGCTTCGAAGCGCGGATGCGTGCGCAACAGGCGCTGGAAACCGGCGGACAGCTGCCCGAATGGCGCTTCCGCGAGCTGCTGCCGGCGATCGACAGCGCCAATATGAGCCAGGCCAACTGGCTGGCGATGGTCGCGGCGATTCGCAGCGGCCTCGACGAGGAAGGCTGCGATGCGGTGCTGCTGTTGCACGGCACCGACACCCTGGCGTACAGCGCCGCGGCCTTGAGCTTCCTGCTGTTGGGCCTGCCGGTACCGGTGGTACTGACCGGCTCGATGCTACCGGCGGGCACCCCGGACAGCGATGCCTGGGGCAACCTGTTCGGCGCCATGCGGGCGTTACAACAGGGCGTCGCGCCCGGCGTGCACCTGTTCTTCAACGGCGCGCTGATGCACGGCGCGCGGGTCAGTAAATTACGCAGCGATGCCTTCGACGCCTTCGCTGTGTTACCACGTCAGCGCCAGAGCGAACGGGCGGCGTCGATCCCGGCCGCCATCGATTACCGTCAGCTGCGACAGCCGGTCAATCTGGCCGTGCTGCCGTTGTTTCCCGGCATCCAGGCCGCACATATCGAAGCCCTGCTGGCCAGCGGCGTGCGCGGTCTGCTGCTGGAATGTTACGGCAGCGGCACCGGGCCGTCGGACGACGCCGCCCTGCTCGCCGCGCTGAAAAGCGCCCATCGGCAGGGCGTGGTGCTTGTGGCGATCAGCCAATGCGCCCATGGCCATGTCGAATTCGGCGTTTATGCGGCGGGCAGCCAGTTGGCCAGCGCCGGCCTGGTTTCGGCCGGCGGCATGACCCGCGAAGCGGCGCTGGGCAAGCTGTTCGCCCTGCTCGGCGCGGGGCTCAGTCAGGCCGAGGTCGAGCACTGGTTCGCCCTGGATCTATGTGGCGAACGCGCAGATTGACAGGCCGCTGAAAAACTACCTGCGTTGGCCCTCTTGATAAAAGAGAAGGGCGTTAAAAACAGGCTCGGATGCGAGCCCAGGCTAGGAGCCCCCGTCGGAATGCTCATTTACAGCATGTAAAGTCGAGTGCGATCCCAGTCGCTTCCTCGCCGCTTTGACCAGCCGGAGGCTGTTACTAACGTAGCGTCTTGCCTGCCTCGCCTACGTTTTTCAACGACCTGCTAATCGGATCAGAACGCTGGAACGACCGCGCCCTGGTACTTCTCGGCGATAAAGGCTTTGACCGGCTCGCTGTTCAGCGCCTTGGCCAGTTTCTGCATCGCTTCGCTGTCCTTGTTGTCCGGGCGCGCGACCAGGATGTTGACGTACGGCGAGTCGCTGCCTTCGAGGATCAATGCATCCTCGGTCGGCTTGAGCTGGGCTTCCAACGCGTAGTTGGTGTTGATCAGCGCCAGGTCGACCTGGGTCAGCACGCGCGGCAGG
>CBIHQF010000215.1:0-6729 GCA_966211665.1 uncultured Pseudomonas sp.
CTATTAGTCGGTGCAAGTTCCGTTGCTTACGGAGAAGGCAAGCTATATTGCAATTGGTATGGTTCGACTTACCCCGCCTGTGGAGAAAAAACGGGCGGATGGGGATGGGAAGAAGATCAGCTGTGTATCTCGGACAAAATGTGTAATTCGGCTTGGGGTGGCCCTAGCAAGAGTTGTGACTGGTACGGAGAGTCGATTCCTACTTGCTCTACCGTATCGAAGGGGTGGGGATGGGAAAATAACGCGACCTGTATATCCGAGCAAGAATGTACCGGGGTTGAGAAATCGGCTACGCCGGTCGGTCCCATGGGCAATCAATTGGCATGGGGCACGGATGGAAACCGCGAGGCTGCCAGCTATGCGGACTTCATCACTACCTGGGTTGGTTACGAATATACGCAAGGGAGAGAGGGCGACTGTGACGGGTGCAGCCTGGTTAGTGCGTTAGCAAACGATGCCGATACTTATGCTGTGTTCTATGGTTACGTTATTGGCTATGCATTGCCGGACTGTAACGTTCAGCCCGAGGGCGGCAACCTCTGTACGCATGGGGCCCAGTGGATCCGAGATAACCGGCAAAAAATCCTGAAACTGTATGGCGATTATGCCGCGAAGGCTTATGCGGCAGACCCCAACAAAGGAGTGTTCTGGTTGTTGGAAGGCGACTTCCATCAGTACACCATCGAACACCAGATCAATCCCCTCTCGCTGCAAGAGTTGGGGCAGCTTGCTAGCGATATCATTGATGTAATCAAGAAAAATGCACCGAATGCGAAGGTCGCGATCAATCATTCCACGTGGCTGTCCGATGACGCGACAAGAGCTATGTGGTCAGCGATGCCGTTGAATAAGACTGACTTTATTTGGACGACTGGCGATGGCAACAGCGCTGAGGGGTATTTCTCCAACTCGACCACAAGCACCGCATATAATGCGGCCACGGCAAAATACGGATTTCTGTCAGCCTTTACCGGAAAGAAGCTTTTCGTGGATACCAGTTTCGGCTTGAGCCAAGGTAGCGATTCATGGTCAGGCGCATCGGAAGAACAGCTCAATAAAAGGATCAGTGAGGGTGTGTTTGCAGTCAATGTAACCAAACCCGCATCGGGATATGAGGAGCGCGTTAAAATACTGCGGCTTTTGTTGAACGATCTCAGTCAGTAATCAATGCTCATGCGGGAGCATGGGTAATTTGATTCAGGGGCGGGGCAAATGGTTGGGAGGGGGTTCACCCCTTATACCATTAGCCCCATCTCTTCCATTATCTGATCGATCTTTCCCTTGAGCGGCTTCAACAGGCAGGGCAACGAGCAACCATCCAGTTTCTGCGCTGCGTACTGCATTTCTAAAAAATGCCCCTGAAGTTTTTCAGGGGCATTTTTCGTTTCCGGATGGTAGTTCTGGAATAAGTAGGATCAGGGAAATAAGTAACTGCCATCAGTTTAAGCATAGTTCGTCGCTTCGACTCATAAGTTACCCACGCACATTCTCAAACTTCTTACGGTACTCGCTGGGCGTCAGCCCGACCCTTTGTTTGAACAAGCGCCTGAAGGAATTGCCATCCTCGTAGCCTACTTGCAGGGTGATCTGGTCGAAGGCTTGCTGGCTGCTTTCCAGGAGGAACTTGGCTTTTTCCAGGCGCAGGTTCTGCAGGTATTCGATGGGGGTTTGTTCGGTGGCTTCTTTGAAGCGGCGGATGAAGTTGCGCATGCTCAGGCCGAACTCGTCCGCCACCTGTTCCATCAGGATATTTTGGCCAATTCGATTCTCCAGCCAGATCTGGATTTTCAGGATGTCGGCGTCGGTGTGGTTCTTCTTGAAGGTGGTGCTCGAATAGGGCGTTTGGCTGCGTTCGGAGGTGTCGACCAGGAGTTTTTTCGCGCACTCGGCTGCCAGTTGCGGTGAGGAAAACTTACGCACCAGGTGCAACAGCAGATCGCTGCCGCTGGTGGAGCCACCGGAGCACAAGAGCTGGCCATCGTCGGTGACGGTGCGTTCGATCTGTAATTTCACCTTGGGGAAACTACGCGCGAACTGCTCGCCGAACAGCCAGTGGGTGGTGGCGTTGCGGCCGTCCAGCAGCCCGGCCTGGGCGGTGACGAATGCGCCGGTGCACATGCTGGCGATGTAGCTGCCTTGTTGGTGTTGCACTTGCAGCCATTCGATCATTTCGCCCAGGCTCGGTAGCACGCCGAGGATATTGAACATGAAGCCCGGCACCACGATCAGTTGTGGGTCGGTCACCTCATCGAGCTTCTTGTCCGGGGTCAAGCGCAGGCCGCTCGAACAAGTTATTTGCTGGCCGCCCATCGAGGCGGTTTGCAGATGGAACAGGGGCGAGTCGCTTCGGTGTTCGCGGGCGCTTTTTTTCACCGCGTAATGGTGCAGTACATTGGCGGTCTCGAAGAAATCCATGGTCGCGGCAACGCTAGTGGATGAGCATCGATCCGCCATCAACAGAGTGATATTCATCCCTTATTTCCCCGCCCTCGGTTGCTTGCGCGCTTTGAAAATATCGCATGTTATTTGTCATTTTTGCCCGTGGTCGCGGCCAGGGTCAATCGCGAATACTTCTGGCCCTCGCTTTGCCATTTGGAAGAAAAGGGCCGGTCGGCATGAAGAACAGTGCATACAAAATCTTTAAAAAACCGTTTTTCGGGCGCTATGTGAAACCTTGGCGCTGGCCAGAGGGTAGCGACCAAAGTCAGTGGCGGCGCCTGAGTATCGCCAGCGAATCGGGGGCGAGGATTTCTGCGCTTCTGGCTTCGGCACACAGGTCGCAAGCCAAGGGCGCGGTATTGATGGCGCACCCGATGGGCGTCGCCGCCAAAGGGTTCTGGATGAAATATGGCCATGCCGAGCTGCTGCGTCAGGCGGGCTATCACGTGATGGTGTTCGACCTGAATGGCTTTGGCGAAAGCTCCTCGACCAATATGGAGTTTCCGCTGGATGTATTGGCCGCCGGCCAGGCGTTGCAAGCGCAGTATCCGGATTTGCCGGTGGCGGTGGTGGGCGCGTCGATGGGCGCGGCCATGAGCGTTTGTGCGATGGCGCAGCCCGATCACCCGTTCAAGGCGGCAGTGCTGGAGGCCGCGTTTCCCACGTTGTTGCATTTCTGGTCGCGCTACCCGATCCCCAAATTGGGCATTCAGGTTTCCAAGCTCGTTTATCCCGCCGCCGAGCGCCGTTTGCGTCCCCTCCATGCTGCGCAGCGTCTGGTCGGCAGCCCCGGCATGTTGATGATTTATGGCGATGCCGATGAGTTCACCCCGGTCGAGGATGGCCAGCTGTTATGGCGCGCCTTGAAAAACAAAACCCAGGCGGAGTTCTGGCAAGTGCCGGGGGCGACCCATACCCATGCCTATGCCGCGCAGCCGAAGGAATATGCGGAAAAGGTCATTGGCTTTTTAGACACACATCTGGCTTGAACCGCATGCAACTGGCCATCACGCCTGGTAGGCGAGGCCGGCATTGAAATACTCATGGATGTTTTCCGCGATCTCCCGCTTGGTGATGACGCCGTCTTTGTTGCGGTCGTGGAAGGTGTTGACCGCGTAAGCCCGCTGGCCTTTGCGATAGATCGGGTCATCGGGCTGCTTCTTTATCCCGCTGGGGCTGAAGATGGAAAAGTACAGATCGCCCAGCGACCAGGCCGAAGTCGGTACGCCGATGTTTTTGGCGGTCATCAGGAAGTATTTTTCGACGTAGTCCATCTGCTCGATATGATCCATGCGCGCCAGTCGTTCGGTCGTGGTGCCGAGCGCTTTGGCGGTCGAGTCCATGAACTGGATCAAGCCGGTGGCGGACGATTGCGGGTTTTTGATCGCCGGGTCGAAGGTGCGGCCGGTTTCCAGGGCGATGCAGGCCATGATGTGGTTCGGCTCGATCCCCAGGTTTGCGCCGACGGCTATGACTTTTTCTCTAAAGCGCTCGGCGAGGGCGACGCCGTAGCGTTCCTGGACGCGCTTCAGCCAGATCAGCGGGCGGGCCGCTTTTTTCAACAGCTCGATCAGGCCGATGGGGTGGAAATGCCACGCCAGCCCATCCGCCGCCAGGGCTGGTTGGCCGGCCAGTTCCTGCCACCAGGCCAGCGCCTCGCGTCTTTGCTGTTCTATGGAGCCATCGGCCGGCTGAGATGGCGCGCTCCATAACCAGGCGCTTTTTTGCTGGCTGATCCGTTGTGACAGCGGCTGCGCCAGCCCGGGTTTTTCTGGCGCCAAGTCGATGGTGCTGGCGGGCAGGGCGCTAAAACCTGGCCATTCCCATGGCGAGTGCCTGCTGATAAATGGCGCGCGCTCCGCCACCCAGCCGGCGAGTTCCTGGCCATCCTGGCCGCCAAGGCTCAGGTACCACCAGCGGGTACCGTCCGGGCCGATGGCCTTGTGTGCTTGCGCCAGGTCGCTCCAGGCGGCGCTCGGCAAAATGCGTGGCTCGCCGCTCAGCGGGCCATCGGCCGCGGGGTCGAGCGGGAAGCCGGTCCAGGCGGCAAGGGCGCCGCTGACGGCGCGCCGGCCTTGGCTGTCGACTGCGCCGCGCTCGACCCAGCGCGGGGGCTGGAGCGCTATGCCGATTTCGCGCAGCGGGTGCGATGCCGGGATGGGCGAATCGCCGCGATAAGGCAGCGGCGCGCTGTCTGGCGATGCATAGGATTGCAGCAGAAAATCGACCTGTTCGGGCATCTCGCCCACGCCAACCCCCAGGCGCAGGGCCAGGGCGCGTTTCTGCGCGGTGTCGAGCGAGTAACTTTTAGTCGCGGGCCGGTAGCGGCCGAGTGCGGCTTTATCGATCTTGAGCACCGCGTAGGGCTGAACCCTGACCCAGCGGCCTTCGCTGGGCGAGTCGCTGCTGAGGCGTATATCCAGCTCCGCGGGTATCCGGGTGTCGGCGGTCTCGGCTTGGATAACCGCCGCGCCGCGCTGAACCTGGATCAAGGTTTTCTGCTGGCTCGTTTGCCGCTCGGCGAGTGCGCGGCTGGCGGCGAGAAATGCCGGCACCTCGTCGCAGGTGAATACCTCCAGATGCAGCAATGCGCGGGGTTGCGCGTCATCGGCATCCTGGTAGCGGCCGATATGCCCGATAAGCTCGCCGGCCGCGAGCGGGTAGGGCTGCGGCAAAACCTGCACGCTATCGAGTGGCGGCGCCGGCGATTGGTCGAGGAAGGCCGGCGGGGCAGGCGCGCCCGCGGCCTCGTAGCCGGCCCAGTCCAGCAGGTGCATATACAGGCTGTAGAACGTCAGCGTCGTGCGCGCCGTCGGCAGTGTCAGTCGATGACGGACCAGCACGAAGCCGGTGGAAAAGAGCAGTTGCCGTTCGCCATGGCGGGTGCTGGGATAGCGTCCGTCGATGCGGTAGGCGACCACTTCGCCATCGGCGATGCAGCGAACTGCCGACTGATCGAGCAGTTCGGCGCTGCCCTCGTCGAAGTGAACGGCACCTTGCCACAGGCCGTCGGCATTCAGCGGATAGAAGCCGTTCTTGGCCATGGCCAGGGCTCGGCGGTAGCTGTCGACCGGGGCGCCGTTCGCCGCCGCGGCTTTGACTGGAAACGGGTAGGCCCAGCCGATTGGGGTGCGCGCTGTCATAGTGTGTTACCGACTCTCTAGTCCGGGTTAGCAGGCTGCGGATCGAGCAGGCGCGGCTAAGCGAAGCCGGCAACGGCATGGACAACAAGGCGCAAACACCGCCGCCCTTGTGGGGCGGGCGCTGGCATTACAACCCCTGATCCTGTGTGTGTAGTTGTTTGATGTTCTCGTCAGTTTGGTTATCGAGCTTGTCGGCAGCATGTTGCTTACGCAGTTTCTTCGCGTCCTTCTCCAGCACCAGGTACACCAGGCAGGCGACCGCCAGGGGCAGGAGGAAGTAGATGGCGCGGTAGCCGATCAGGGCGGCGAGTAAACTGCTCTTGGCGATGTGGTGGTGCAGCAGCGCGATAAACACCGCTTCGAGCACGCCCAGCCCGGCCGGGATATGGGTCACGACCCCGGCGATGCTGCTGATCAACAGCACCCCGAGCACCGAGGGGTAGAAGGCCTGCTCGGGCAACAGAACGAAGATCAGCAAGGCCATCAGCGACCAGTTGAGCGCGCCGAGTACCACCTGGACCAAGGCCAGGCGCAGGCTCGGCAGGGTCAGCGTCTGCCCGCGTAGATGCCAGACCCGACGGGTGCTGAGGCGGCAGGCCAGCAGATAGGCCAGGGTCGCGGCCAACAGGCCGATACCGATCACGCGCAGGCTGCTGACGCCGATCGACCAGTTGGGCGGCAACTGGATCAAGCCCAGGGAGAAAATCACTCCGGCGAGCAAGGTGTAGCCCAGCCAGTTGGTGATCAGGCTGAGGCTGAATATCTTGGTGATGGTCGGCACATTCAGCCCCAGGCGCGAGTACAGGCGATAGCGCAGGGCGATACCGCCGACCCAGGCGGTCAGGTTGAGGTTGAAGGCATAGCAGACGAACACCACCGGGAGGACTTGCCGCACGGGCAATTTATGCCGGGTGTACAAGCGTCCGAGCAGGTCGAAACTGCTGTACACCAGATAGCTGGCGAAGCAGATGCCGATCGCCAGGGCCAGGGTCGCGGCGTCGTAGGACTGCAAGGCGCTTTTGACCTCCTGCCATTCGAGATTCTTCACCAGCATGAACAACAGCACCGGCACCAGAATGAAGAACGTCAGCGTGAGCGCGCGCTTGGCCCAGAGCAGCTTGGGGCGAGCAGGCTTCGGGGCTGGCAG
>CBIHQF010000216.1:0-6701 GCA_966211665.1 uncultured Pseudomonas sp.
AAGGTCAGGTGTTCTCGCGTAAAGTGATGACCACTACCTCCGAGCTGATCACCCGTCGCCTGGGTAACGAAGGCTATACCTTCGCCAACGTCAACGGCGTGCCGGAAGCGCACGACGAAGACAATACGGTTTCCATCACCTTCGTCGTCGACCCGGGCAAGCGCGCCTACGTCAACCGCATCAACTTCCGCGGCAACACCAAGACCGAAGACGAAGTGCTGCGTCGCGAGATGCGCCAGCTCGAGGGCGGTTGGGCCTCGACCTATCTGATCGACCAGTCGAAAGCCCGTCTGGAACGCCTCGGCTATTTCAAGGAAGTCAACGTCGAGACCCCGCAAGTGCCGGGTACCGATGACCAGATCGACGTCAACTACAGCGTCGAGGAACAGGCTTCCGGCTCGATCACCGCCAGCGTCGGCTTCGCCCAGAACGCCGGCTTGATTCTCGGCGGCTCGATTTCCCAGAGCAACTTCCTCGGTACCGGTAACAAGGTCAGCGTCGGTCTGACCCGCAGCGAATACCAGGAAAGCTACAACTTCGGCTTCGTCGACCCCTACTGGACCGCCGATGGCGTCAGCCTGGGCTACAACGCCTTCTACCGCACCACCGACTACGACGAACTCAACACCGATGTTTCCAGTTATGCGGTGGACAGTTACGGTGCCGGTGTGAGCATCGGTTACCCGATCAGCGAAACCTCGCGTTTGACCTATGGCCTGACCATTCAGCAGGACGACATCAGCACCGGCGTATTCACCGTCGATGAGATCTTCGACTTCATGGAGGAGGAAGGCGACAGCTACCTCAACCTGAAGGGTTCGATCGGCTGGTCGGAGTCGACCCTCAACCGTGGGGTCATGGCCAATCGCGGGCATTCGCAGAGCCTGGTCTTCGAAGCCACGCTGCCGGGCAGCGACCTGTCGTTCTTCAAACTGGATTACCGCGGCCAGATCTTCAAGCCGCTCAGCGATAACTACACCCTGCGCCTGCATACCGAGTTGGGCTATGGCGACAGCTACGGCTCGACCTCGAGCCTGCCGTTCTACGAGCATTACTACGCGGGTGGCTTCAATTCCGTGCGGGGCTTCAAGGACAACAGTCTGGGACCACGCAGTACTCCAAGTCTGGGTGAAAGCGTGACCGGCAACGAGGGTACCGAGCGCGACCCGGACCAGGATCCGCTGCCGTTCGGCGGCAACGTGATGGTCCAGGGCGGTGTCGAACTGCTGTTCCCAATGCCGTTCGTCAAGGATCAACGCTCGCTACGCACGGCCTTCTTCTGGGATGTGGGTAACGTCTTCGATACCAGTTGCGGTTCGCGTCGCGAGTGCAACGGCCTCGATGCCGGCGAGCTGGCCAGTTCCGTCGGTCTCGGTCTGACCTGGATCACTGCGCTCGGCCCGTTGAGCTTCAGCCTGGCCATGCCGATCGTCAAACCGGACGACGCCGATACCGAAATATTCCAATTCTCTCTCGGTCAGACGTTCTAACTATCTGATCCACAACGACAATAGTTTCTGCAGGAGTGCATCGTGCGTAAGTTGACTCAACTGGTTCTGTTAAGTGCGGTAATGCTGGCGACCCCGGCATTCGCCGAAATGAAAATCGCGGTGCTGAATTATCAGATGGCTTTGCTCGAATCCGACGCGGCCAAGCGCTACGCGGTGGATGCGGAGAAGAAATTCGGCCCGCAGTTGAACAAGCTCAAGACCCTGGAAAGCGATGCCAAGCGCATTCAGGACCGCCTGGTGAAAGACGGCGACAAGATGCAGACCGCCGAGCGCGAGCGTCTGGAACTCGAATTCAAGCAAAAAGCCCGCGATTTCCAGTTCCAGTCCAAGGAATTGAACGAAGCCAAGGCCATCGCCGACCGTGAGATGCTGAAAACCCTCAAGCCGAATCTCGACAAAGCCGTCGAGGAAGTGATCAAGGGCGGCAGTTTCGACCTGGTGCTCGAGCGTGGGGCGGTGATCGATGTCAAGCCGCAGTTCGACATTACTCGCCAGGTCATCGAGCGTATGAACAAGCTGCGTTGATCATGACGACGCTGCAGTTCTCTCTCGGTCAATTGGCCGAGCGTCTGGGCGCCACCTTGCGTGGCGCGCCGGAAACCATCGTGCGCGGCTTGGCGTCCTTGCAGGACGCCGGCCCGGATCAGCTGAGCTTTTTGGCCAACGCGCAGTACCGTAAGCATCTGGCCGGTAGCCGAGCCGCTGCGGTATTGCTCAACGCGGCCGATGCCGAAGGCTATGCCGGTGCGGCGCTGATCGTCGGCAATCCCTATCTGGCTTATGCACAACTGTCGCATTTGTTCGACCGCAAGCCCCGGGTCGCGGCCGGCGTGCATCCGACGGCGGTGGTGGCGGCCGACGCGCAGGTCGACGCCAGCGCCAGCATCGGCGCCTATGCGCTGATCGAAAGCGGCGCGCAGATCGCTGCGGGGGTGACTGTCGGCGCGCACTGCGTGGTCGGTGCGCGTTCGACGATCGGCGAAGGTGGTTGGCTCGCGCCGCGGGTGACGCTCTATCACGATGTACGTATCGGTAAGCGAGTGGTGATCCAGTCGGGTGCGGTGATCGGTGGCGAGGGCTTCGGCTTCGCCAACGAGAAGGGCGTCTGGCAGAAAATCGCGCAAATCGGTGGCGTGACCATTGGCGACGACGTCGAAATCGGCGCCAACACCACCATCGATCGCGGCGCCCTGGCCGACACCTTGATCGGTAATGGCGTCAAACTGGACAATCAGATCATGATCGCGCACAACGTGCAGGTCGGCGACAACACCGCCATGGCGGGTTGTGTCGGTATTTCCGGCAGTACCAAAATCGGCAAGAACTGCATGATCGCCGGCGGCGTGGGCATGGTCGGACACATTGAAGTGTGCGACGGGGTGTTCGTCACCGGTATGACCATGGTTACCCGTTCCATCACCGAGCCAGGTTCGTATTCGTCCGGCACTGCCATGCAGCCCGCTGCGGAGTGGCGCAAGAGCGCCGCGCGAATCCGTCAGTTGGACGACATGGCGCGACGCCTGCAGCAGTTGGAAAAACAGCTGGTTGCCGTGACCTCGAACGCAGACACCTCATCTGATGCCTGAACCCGACATGCTGTCGCGTTCTCCTTTCTTTACTACAGGCTTCTCTGGCAATGATGGACATCAACGAAATTCGTGAATACCTGCCGCACCGTTATCCGTTCCTGTTGGTGGACCGGGTCGCGGATCTGGATATCGAAGGCAAGTGCATTCGCGCCTATAAGAATGTCAGCATCAATGAACCGTTCTTCAACGGCCATTTCCCTGAGCATCCGATCATGCCGGGCGTACTGATCATCGAAGCCATGGCTCAGGCCGCCGGAATACTCGGTTTCAAAATGATGGGCATGAAGCCCACCGATGGCACGCTGTATTACTTTGTCGGTTCCGACAAGCTACGCTTTCGTCAGCCGGTGATCCCGGGCGATCAGTTGATCCTCGAGGCCAAGCACCTGAGCAACAAACGCAGCATTTGGAAGTTCGAATGCCGGGCAAGCGTCGACGGCAAGGAAGTCTGTTCGGCCGAAATCATCTGCGCGGAACGCAAACTATGAGTTTCGAACTATGAGTTTGATCGACCCTCGCGCCATTATCGATCCCAGCGCCAAGTTGGCTGACGACGTGGTCGTTGGCCCTTGGTCGATTGTCGGGCCGGATGTGGAAATCGGTGAGGGTACCGTGCTCGGCCCCAACGTGATCGTTAAAGGCCCCACCAAAATTGGTAAGCACAACAAGGTCTATCAGTTTTCCTCGCTCGGCGAGGATACGCCGGATCGTAAGTACAAGGGCGAGCCGACGCGGCTGGTGATCGGCGACCACAACATCATCCGCGAAGGCGTGACGATGCACCGTGGCACCGTCCAGGACCGCGACGAAACCACGGTCGGCGATCACAACCTGATCATGGCCTATGCCCATGTCGGTCACGACAGCGTGATCGGCAATCATTGCATTCTGGTCAATAACACCGCGCTGGCGGGGCACGTGCACATCGGCGATTGGGCGATTCTGTCCGGCTATACGCTGGTCCATCAGTTCTGCCACATCGGCGCCCATAGCTTCGCCGGCATGGGGTCTGCGATCGGCAAGGACGTGCCGGCTTACGTGACGGTTTCCGGCAACCCTGCAGAAGCCCGGAGCATGAATTTCGAAGGCTTGCGCCGTCGCGGCTTCAGTGCCGAGGCGATCCAGGCTCTGCGCCGCGCCTACAAGACGGTGTATCGCCAAGGTCTGACCATCGAGCAGGCATTGCTCGAACTGGCCGAGCCGTCCGTGCAATTCCCCGAGGTCGCGCTGTTCCGCGACTCCATCCAGGCGTCCAATCGCGGCATCATTCGCTAGACCATGGCCGATCTATTGCGTGTCGCCTTGGTCGCGGGCGAGGCTTCCGGCGATATCCTCGGCGCGAGCCTGATGCAGGCCTTGCGCGCCCGCCATCCGCAGATCGAGTTCATCGGTATCGGCGGCCCCTTGATGGAAGCGCAAGGCCTGACGTCGTACTTCCCGATGGAGCGTCTGGCCGTCATGGGGCTGGTCGAAGTGCTTGGGCGTCTACCGGAATTGCTGATGCGCCGCCGTCGCCTGGTCAAAACCCTGATCGAGGCCAAGCCGGATGTATTTATCGGTATCGATGCGCCGGACTTCAATCTGGGCCTCGAACTCAAATTGCGCCGCGCCGGGATCAAGACCGTGCATTACGTCAGCCCTTCGGTATGGGCCTGGCGGCAGAAGCGCGTGCTGCATATTCGCGAAGCCTGCGACCTGATGCTGTGCCTGTTCCCGTTCGAGGCGCAGTTCTATGACGATTATCAGGTGCCGGTGCGTTTCGTCGGCCATCCATTGGCCGATGCGATTCCCGTCCAGGCCGACCGAGCCGCAGCGCGCGAGACCCTGGAATTGCCCCAGGATTGTCATGTGGTGGCCTTGATGCCCGGTAGCCGCGGCGGCGAAGTGTCGCGGCTGGGCAGCCTGTTCCTCGATGCGGCGGTGCGTTTGCGCACTTTGCGCCCCGGTGTGCGTTTCGTCCTGCCCTGCGCCAGCCCCGAGCGCCGGCGGCAACTGGAAGAAATGCTGGTGGGTCGCGATCTGCCGCTGACGCTGCTCAATGGCCGCTCCCACGAGGCGTTGGCCGCGTGCGATGCGGTATTGATCGCATCCGGCACCGCGACCCTGGAAGCCTTGCTGTATAAGCGGCCCATGGTCGTGGCCTATAAGGTCGCGCCCCTGACCTATCTGATCCTTAAACGCCTGGTGAAAAGCCCCTATATCTCGTTGCCTAATTTGTTGGCCGAGCGCCTGCTGGTGCCCGAGTTGATCCAGGATGCGGCCACGGCGGAGTCGTTGGCGCAGCTGTTGGCGCCGCTGCTCGAAGGCGGCGAAGTGCAAACCCTGGGTTTCGATGTGATTCACCGGGCGTTGCGCCGCGACGCCTCGGTGCAAGCGGCCGAGGCCGTGCTGGCCCTGGCGGGGCGGGGCTGATGCAGCTGGGGCTGGATTTCACCCTGGTGCAGGAGCTGGTCGCCGGCGTCGACGAGGTCGGCCGTGGCCCGCTGTGCGGCGCGGTGGTGACCGCGGCGGTGATCCTCGATCCGTTACGGCCGATCCTCGGCCTGAACGACTCGAAGAAACTCAGCGAGGCACGCCGCGAGAAACTCTTCGACGAGATCCGCGAAAAGGCCTTGGCCTGGTGTATCGCCCGCGCCGAAGTGGAAGAGATCGACCGCCTGAATATTCTCCATGCCACCATGCTGGCCATGCAGCGGGCGGTCGAAGGCTTGAGCGTCATGCCCAAGTTGGCGCTGATCGACGGCAACCGCTGCCCGGTATTGCAGGTGCCCAGCGCCGCCGTGGTCAAGGGCGACAGCCAGGTGCCGGCGATCGCCGCCGCTTCGATTCTGGCCAAGGTCAGCCGCGACCGCGAGATGCAGGTGCTGGACGCCCAATACCCCGGTTATGGTATCGCCGGGCATAAAGGCTATCCCACGCAGGTGCACCTGGATGCGCTGCGCCGCCTGGGGCCCACGCCGATTCATCGGCGCTCTTTCGCCCCAGTGCGCGAGCTGCTGACGGACTAGTCTGTTTGCCGCTTCGAGCTTGCAGCTTGCTGTTGCGAAGGCTGTACAATCCCCGCCTTGTCGTTTTCGTGTTTTGTATAGGACCGCCATGACCGCTTCATTCGTCCATCTGCGTCTGCACACCGAGTTTTCCCTGGTCGACGGCTTGGTACGGGTCAAGCCGCTGATCAAGGCCGTGGCCGGTGCCGGTATGCCGGCGGTAGCGGTCACCGACATGAGCAACATGTGCGCCCTGGTGAAGTTCTACAAGGCGGCCATGGGCGGCGGCATCAAGCCGATCTGCGGCGCCGATATCTGGCTGGCCAGCGCCGAGGAAGACGGGCCCCTGAGCCGTATGACCCTGCTGGTGATGAATGCCGTGGGGTATCGCAACCTGACCGAACTGGTGTCCCGTGGCTGGACCGAAGGTCAGAGCAACGACCTGGTGATTATCCAGCGCGATTGGGTCAAGGCCGCCGCCGAGGGGCTGATCGCCCTGTCCGGCTCGAAGGAGGGCGAGGTCGGTCATGCCCTGCTCAATGACGACCTGGCCGGGGCCGAAGCCTTGCTGCGCGAATGGATGCAGGTATTCCCCGAACGCTTCTACCTGGAAG
>CBIHQF010000217.1:0-6667 GCA_966211665.1 uncultured Pseudomonas sp.
GCCTGTTTTTGCCTTGTCTTGCCTGCCTCGCCTACGTTTTTCAACGGCCTGCTAACCCAGCGTCTACTCGCCTTCCTCGAAATAGTTGTTGATCAGCTCGATCAAGGCATTCAGCGCCTCGTCTTCCCGCTCGCCTTCGGTTTGCAGGTAGATGGCTGTGCCTTTGCCAGCGGCAAGCATCATCACGGCCATGATGCTTTTGCCGTCCACCAGGCTTTCCGCGTTGCGGCCGACTTTGACCTGACAAGGAAACTGTCCGGCCACGCCGACAAACTTGGCGGCTGCGCGTGCATGCAGGCCCAGTTTGTTGATGATGGTGATTTCGCAGGAGGGCATCGCGGGAATTCCTTAACTCAAGTCGCGGTGGCGAACCTGGACATTCTTCAAAATGGGTTTGAGGGCCTCGCCCAGGCGGTTGGCCAGGTACACCGAGCGGTGATGACCGCCGGTGCATCCGATCGCCACTGTGACATAGGCGCGATTGCTGGCGGCGAAACGCGGTAGCCATTTCGTCAGGTAGGCGAAGATGTCCTGGTACATGTCTTCGACGTCGGCCTGGGCGAAGAGGTAGTCCACCACGGGCTGGTCGAGGCCGGAGTAGTCGCGTAAGTCCGGCTTCCAGTAAGGGTTTGGCAGGCAGCGCACATCGAACACCAAGTCGGCATCCACCGGCATGCCGCGCTTGAAGCCGAACGACTCGATCAGAAAGGCAGTGCCCGGTTCGGGCTGGTTGAGCAAGCGCAGCTTCAGGGTGTCGCGCAATTGATACAGGTTGAGATGGGTGGTGTCGATCTTCAGATCGGCCAAATCGATGATCGGGCCGAGCAGCGAACTTTCGTCAGCAATCGCCTCGGCCAGCGAGCGGCTCTCGTTGGTCAGTGGGTGGCGTCTGCGGGTTTCGGAAAAACGCTTGAGCAGCGTCTCTTCATCGGCGTCCAGGTAGATCACATCGCATTTGATGTGGCGGGCGCGGACCTCGTCGAGCAATGTCGGGAAGCGTCTGAGCTGGCTGGGCAGGTTGCGCGCATCTATCGATACCGCGACTTGCGGTAGCAGCGACTCGGTGTGCAGCAGGGTACGCTCGGCAAGTTCGGGAAGCAGGCCGGCGGGCAAGTTGTCGATGCAATAGAAACCATTGTCCTCGAGCACATCGAGTGCGGTGCTTTTGCCGGAGCCGGAGCGACCGCTGACGATGATCAAACGCATGGGTCAGGCTCGATTGAGTTGGCTTTGCGTGTCCACCACCACCTGATACAGGGCCTCGCTGTCCGTCGCGTGGCGTAGACGCTCGCGCACATCGCTGCGGTCGAGCATGCTGGCGATCTGGCGCAGCAGTTCGAGGTGTTCGTCGGTCGCCGCTTCCGGCACCAATAAAACGAAAAGCAGATCCACGGGGGCGCCATCGATGGCGTCGAAGTCCACCGCCGTATCCAGTCGCAGTACCGCGCTGATGGGGGCGTTACAGCCGGGCAGGCGGCAATGCGGAATCGCGATGCCATTGCCGAATCCGGTCGAGCCGAGTTTCTCGCGGGCTATCAGGCTTTCGAAAATGTCCTGGCTATCCAGGTCGGGCAGATCGTGCGCGACCAGATTGGCGATTTGTTCTAGGACACGTTTTTTACTGCCTCCCGGCACGTTCACCAGGGAACGGCCGGGGGTCAGGATATTTTCAAGTCGGATCATAGGAGGTTGGCGATGTCAGCGGGCCATTGCGCCCTGTTGACGGTCGAGCTGCTTTTCCTTGTGCTTGATGAGTTGTCGGTCGAGTTTGTCGGTCAGTAAGTCGATGGCTGCGTACATGTCGTCATGTTCCGCGTTGGCGACGACTTCGCCGCCGGCAATGTGCAGGGTGGCTTCGATTTTCTGCTTGAGTTTCTCGACCTCCATGGTGACCTGCACATTGGTGATCTTATCGAAGTGGCGCTCCAATCGGCCGAGTTTTTCGTCGATGTAGTCGCGTAGGGCGTCGGTCACATCCAGCTGGTGTCCACTGATGTTGACTTGCATACCGCTTTCTCCTTGTTGCCGTGCATGAGAGACAGACCAACGGGGTCTGCCACCGGAACACTTGGGCGTGGAAGACTCTAACGACCTGAGCCTGGCACTGGCGTAATCGGCTTATTGGCAGTATGGCTGCTTTCGGCGAAATACGGAGCCGGATGTGCGGTGTTATCGATCTTCCATGTCGTGCTGCCTTACATCAGTCGCTTGCGTTCGCTGGAGGGCGCGATACCGAGGGATTCACGGTATTTCGCGACTGTGCGGCGAGCTACTTGGATGCCTTGTGCCTCCAGTAAACCAGCGATCTTGCTGTCGCTCAACGGCTTTTTTGCATTTTCCGCGGCAACCAGTTTTTTGATGATCGCGCGGATCGCGGTCGACGAGCATTCACCGCCTTCTGCGGTGCTGACGTGGCTGGAGAAGAAGTATTTCAGCTCGTAGATTCCGCGCGGGGTGTGCATGAATTTCTGCGTGGTGACCCGCGAGATGGTCGACTCGTGCATGCCCACCGCTTCGGCGATATCGTGCAGCACCAGCGGCTTCATCGCCTCGTCGCCATAGTCGAGAAAGCCGCGCTGATGCTCGACGATCTGTGTGGCGACCTTCATCAAGGTCTCGTTGCGGCTCTGCAGGCTCTTGATGAACCAGCGCGCTTCCTGCAACTGGTTGCGCATGAAGGTGTTGTCGACGCTGGAGTCGGCGCGTTTGACGAAGCCGGCGTACTGCGCATTGACCCGCAGGCGCGGCATGGCTTCCTGGTTCAACTCCACCAGCCAACGATCGTTGTGCTTGCGCACGATGACGTCGGGCACCACGTATTCCGGCTCGCTCGATTCGATTTGCGAGCCGGGGCGCGGATTGAGGCTTTGGATCAGTTCGATGACCTGGCGCAGCTCGTCTTCCTTGAGCCGCATGCGTCGCATCAACTGGCTGTAATCGCGGCTACCGAGCAGGTCGAGGTAGTCGCTGGCCAGACGCTGCGCTTCGCTCAACCACGGAGTTTTGGCCGGTAACTGGCGCAGTTGCAGGAGCAGGCATTCGCCCAGGTTGCGCGCGGCTATCCCGGCTGGCTCGAATTGCTGGATGCGGTGCAGTACGGCTTCGACCTCGTCCAGTTCGATGTCCAGTTCAGGGTCGAAGGCTTCGAGGACTTCTTCGAGGGTTTCTTCCAGATAACCCTGCTCGTTGATGCAGTCGATCAGGGTGACCGCGATCAACCGGTCCTTGTCGGACATCGGCGCCAGGTTGAGCTGCCAGAGCATGTGGCTTTGCAGGCTTTCGCCGCTGGAGGTGCGGGTGGTGAAGTCCCAGTCGTCATCGTCGCTGCTGCTCGGCAGACTGCTGGCGCTGGTTTGATAGATGTCTTCCCAGGCGGTGTCGACCGGTAATTCGTTGGGAATGCGCTCGCCCCAGTCGCCGTCCTCCAGGTTGTCCACGGTTTGCGTGTTTTCCTGGTAGTTGTTTTCCTGAAAGGGCGTTTCGGCCTGTTGCTCCGTGTTTGCGTTGCTTTCGGCGCCATCGGCCATGGGGTCCGAATTATCGTAATCGTCGCCGTCTTCCTGACGCTCGAGCATTGGGTTCGACTCCAACGCCTCCTGGATTTCCTGTTGCAGATCCAGGGTGGACAGTTGAAGTAGGCGGATGGCCTGTTGCAGCTGCGGAGTCATCGTCAGCTGCTGGCCCATTCTCAGGACTAGCGATGGTTTCATTGCAGACCTTATTTACCGGCGTCTATGTGCAATCCACTACAGGGCGCCGAAACGCCACTAGGAAGCAAATTATATGCCTGATCTTGAGCGAGTTGCCTAGCGCCAGCGGCTGTTTGGCTAAGAAAAACCGCGGTTACAGGCGGAATTCATGCCCTAGGTAAACTTCTTTGACCGTTTGGTTCGCCAGAATGGCTTCTGCATCACCTTCGGCAATCAGTTGGCCGTCATTCACAATATAGGCGGTTTCGCAGATATCCAGGGTCTCGCGCACGTTGTGGTCGGTGATCAGTACCCCGATACCCTTGGCTTTGAGATGGTGGATGATCTGCTTGATGTCGCCGACCGAGATCGGGTCGACGCCGGCGAAAGGTTCGTCGAGCAGAATGAATTTCGGTGCGGTGGCCAGGGCGCGGGCAATCTCCACGCGGCGGCGCTCGCCGCCGGACAGGCTCATGCCGAGATTGTCGCGGATATGGCTGATATGGAATTCCTGCAGGAGGTTTTCCAGTTCCTTGCGGCGCGCGGCTCTGTCGAGATTTTTCCGCGTTTCCAGGATGGCCATGATGTTGTCGGCGACGCTGAGCTTGCGAAAGATCGAGGCTTCTTGCGGCAAGTAGCCGATCCCGGCGCGCGCGCGGCCATGCATGGGTTGATGGCTGACATCGTGATCGTCGATCAGCACGCGGCCCTGATCGGCCCGCACCAAGCCGACGATCATGTAGAAACAGGTGGTCTTACCGGCGCCGTTGGGGCCGAGCAGGCCAACGATCTGGCCGCTGTCGATGCTCAGGCTGACATCACGAACGACTTGGCGGCCTTTGTAGCTTTTGGCCAGGTGCTGGGCTTTCAAAGTTGCCATTGCTACTGGGCCTGCTGTTCGGCGGGTGGGTTTTTCGGCTGGATCACCATGTCGATGCGCGGGCGTGGCGTGGTGAGGTTGACCCCATTGGCGCGGCCGGCGTTGACGATCTGGCGCTGGGTGTCATAGACGATTTTCTCGCCTTCGAAGGTGTTGCCTTCCTGAATGACCTTGGCCTGATCGATCAATACGATGCGTTCGTTGGCCGCGAAATACTGGATGGTCAGGCCGTAGGCCTTGACGATCTGCTTGTCCGCGGCGGGTTTCTGCTCGTAGTAGGCGGGTTTGCCGACGGCGGTGAACACCTCGATATCGCCCTGGGCGTTCTGCGTGATGGTCACCTTGTCGCCGGTGATCTTCAGGGTGCCTTGAGTGATCACGACATCGCCGCGATAGACCGCAACGCCTTGTTTGTCATCGAGTTCCGCGGTGTCGGCCTGAACTCGGATCGGCTGCTCGCGGTCGCTTGGCAATGCCCAGGCGCCGGCGCTTCCGAGCGCGATGCCTAAGCTGAGCAGAAGGGGAAAGGTTTTAACGAACCTCATGTTGGCCTCTTACGTTGGACAGCAGGAGCATCCGGCCGTCATTCAAATACGCTTTCATTCCTTGTGCCGTGGTGACCCCATTGGCGGCGTCGATTCTAACGGCTTGCTTGGTCTGCGCATATTCCTTCTCGGGAAATACCGTCAGACGACTGGTGGTTAGGATCGTCGGGCGTCCCTTGGCATCGGTGCGTTCGACGCGCACCTTGTCGATCAATTCGACCTCGCTGCCTTTGGGGGCGACTTCGCCACGCTCGCTGCTGATCTTCCAGGGCAGCTCGGTGCCGCGATACAGGTCCATGTGCGGGTTGGTCAGCAGAGTGATGTCACTGGCCTTGACGTGCTCGAGCTTGGCGGCGTTCATCCGGTAATGAATCTTGCCGTCCTCCTGATATTGCACGGTGTCGGCATTGATCACATAAAAGTCGATCGGGCTTTCCGTGCCATTCTGTGCCGGCTTATCGGAAAAGCTGTCGGGGCTGATATTCCAATAGCCGACAGCCGCCAGTAGCGCGGCGGCAGTGGTGAACAGTACGGCGGTGAAAAATTTACGCAGCATAACGGGCTCTTATAAGTAGGCGGTCTGTGCGGCTTCAAGGCTGCCTTGGGCGCGCATGATCAGCTCGCAGAATTCGCGTGCCGCGCCTTCGCCGCCGTTTGCCCTGGTTACCGCGTGGGCGTGCTGGCGAACGAAAACGTCGGCGCTGGCAACCGCCATGCCCAGACCGACGCGACGAATAACCGGCAAATCCGGCAAATCGTCGCCCAGATAGGCGACCTGTTCATAGCTCAGGCCGAGCTCGCCGAGCAGTTCGTCGAGCACTGCCAGCTTATCCTCGCGGCCTTGATACAGGTGTTGGATGCCGAGGTTCTGCGCACGACGCTCCACGACCGGGGTCTTGCGCCCACTGATAATGGCGGTGCGCACGCCCGAAGCGATCAGCATCTTGATGCCGTGACCGTCGAGGGTATTGAACGTTTTGAATTCGCTGCCGTCGACCAGGAAGTACAGCTTGCCGTCGGTGAGTACGCCATCGACATCGAAAATCGCCAGCTTGATGGCTTGGGCGCGTTGTTGCAGGTCGGCACTGATGACATCCATTACATTACTCCGGCGCGTAGCAGGTCGTGCATATTCAGGGCGCCCACCGGTTGCTCGTCGTCATCGATCACCACCAACGAACTGATCTTGTGGTCTTCCATGATTTTCAGCGCTTCGGCGGCGAGCATCTCAGCGCGGGCGGTCTTGCCATGCACGGTCATCACTTCGTCGATGATCGCCAGGCGCACATCGACGCCACGATCCAAGGCGCGGCGCAGGTCACCGTCGGTGAATATCCCGGCCAGGCGGCCGTCGCCTTCCATTACCACCGTCATGCCCAGTCCCTTTGCGGTCATTTCCAGCAGCGCTTCGCGCAATGCGGTGCCACGTTGCACTTTTGGCAGGCTATCGCCGGCGTGCATGACGTTTTCCACTTTCAACAGCAGGCGGCGGCCCAGGGCGCCGCCAGGATGGGAAAAGGCGAAGTCTTCGGCGGTGAAGCCGCGGGCTTCCA